>CAYIHC010000001.1:0-19747 GCA_964363105.1 Candidatus Woesearchaeota archaeon
AACGACAATCAATATGGTTATAGTCACTACCAATATGAATATTTTCTAACAAATCTGGTTTGAGAATCCCTTGTTTTAGTGCTAAAACAGTCCATGCAGGACACAATGGATCTTCACGACGTTGACTATAATTATGCGGGTCATTATTCTTTACAATAAGACCGGTATCGTAATCAATCCTTGAGTATGCAGATCTTACAGCGCAACCACCCCCACACAAATCCTCAGCATAAAGATCACAACGTTCAGGAGAACAAACATAGACTCCATGACCTTGGTTAAATTCTTCTCTGTATTGTCGCATTCTATCCCCCCTGACTAGTTCGACAAGTGAAAATCCCTCATCTTCTAATACATTCCCAAAAGTATACCTATCAGTAACTTCTTTAGGTGGTGATTCTGAACAAGAAGTTACATCACCGTTTGCTCTGATATGAAGACCAGCACCTCTTGCTCTGTTGCAGGTTTTATCATAAGGAAAAGCTGCATGTGGTTTCCATTCTATGCCAAACACTTTTTCATCAATGCGTGCAAGAAGATGATATAATACAAATACATGTGGGGAATGAATTCCAGCTTCTTGATCCTCATGTTCTGCATTTCCACAATAATGGACTGGAACAATTGAATGATCCCATCCATTTTGCATCACCCACATATGAGTCTCCACCATATTATCAAAGGTTGTATGATCTAGTACAGAATTAACAACAAGCCTTAATTTAGAACCATTTTGACCATAACCAACATCTCTAAGATTTTTATATCCTTCTTGCATTTTTTTAAATGCTCCAACCTGGTTAACACGAAAATCTTGAAGCTCTCCTATTAAAGTATCTCCTTTTGTGCATAATCCAATCCCCCTATCAGCAAAGCTTTGTGCAATTTCAGGTGTTATTAAAGCAACATCATCAAATGTAAGTATCTTCGGTCGCTTCGGGCTATCTGCATAAACATCCTTTATCATATCAACAATTTTGAAAAAATGGCTGCCTCTTGTCCACGGTCCTAGTTGTGGATCTTTGTACACCAAGGGTTCACCTCCTGTTAAGACAAATAAGCTTACACCTAATTCTTTTGCTTCATTAGTAAGTCTCTCAAGAAATTTAAGAGGTAAATATGCTGTCTGGAATGGGTCTGATTCAGCATAACAATAAGTGCAAGAAAAATTACATCCCCGTGTAACCATAAAATCAAGCGAAGTTAGTTCTACACCTTCTCCTTCTCGCAACTTCTTAATTTCATGTGGAGCAACACCCCCCATGCCAGGATGTAAATCTGTTACAGACCCTCTCCTATCTCTTATAGCTTGGATATCTTCCGGAGATAAATCGTATACCTTTTCTCCATCTTTTGGAATAGCTAATGGTTTTATAAAAATTGGTTCTTTCTTAAATAAATCCGGATGCAGAAGAGCCTCTAAGGTAGCAGTAATTGGAACTCTGACTCTCACTTCCCTTTTTTCAGGTGTGTTCAACACAGGTAGATCTACTTGTTTTGCCATACCTTTTAAAAAATTAAAAGTAATATTTATAAACCAAGTATCTAAAAAGATACTTATGGATTGTAATCTACTACGTGTGCAACAACTAATAGGCAAAAAATGGAACATTTTTATCTTAGAAGGGTTGTTACATCAAAAAGCATTGGGTTTTAACCAACTACGTAATAGGTTGGGTAAAATAACGAATAGAATTCTTTCAGCAAGATTAAAAACATTGGAAAAATATTCCTTAGTACAACGAAAAGTCATCCAAGAAAAACCATTATTAGTATCTTATTCACTAACAAAAAAAGGAAAGGATTTTATAAAAATAATTTTAGTTATAAAAAGATGGGGGGTAGAATATCGCTTAGTTCTTCAATCTTGTATTTCTAATGACTGTAACACTTGTCAGGAATATAAACAGGATTCACGATAAACTTTCTAAGTTACTACTATTACTACTATTTCTGGTGCATTAATCTTATAAATCTTCAAAATCCGATATAGAAAATGAGGATAGACGTTGGTTGTGGAACAGCTAAAAAATCAGGTTTTTTAGGTTTAGATATCGCAAAACTACCTGGTGTAGACATAGTTGCAGACATTCAAAAGAAAATCCCTTTAAAAGATAATTCTGTAGAAGAGATTTATTGTGCAAATGTCTTACAGCACATTCCTGATTGGAAAGCTGCTTTAAAAGAAATGCACAGGGTCTTGAAATTAGGTGGGATTCTATGTTTGTTGGTCCCTCATTTCACACACAGCAGAGCCTACAATCCATTTCACAAGCACCATTTCTCTTTACACTGTTTCGATTATTTTGATCCGAGAACAGAATTAGCAGCCAGGAGACATTATTACACAGAGGATATAAGATTTAAGGTTAAAGATGTAAAAATAGAAATAAGAACGAGTAAAATATTTTTTTGGACTTATTTAATTAACTTCTTAGTGAACTTAAATCGAAGAACACAACACATATGGGAATCATGGTTCTGCTTTATTTTCCCAGCAATAAATATCGAGTTTTACCTAGAAAAAAGACCGTCAGATGAAAAATTCACAAAGGAATTAAGCAGTTTATACAAGAAAAATGATAAAATATAGACTCTCGGAATTTAAAACGCCTGAAAAACATATGCACTTAGTTTGGAGAAGATTTGTTGTAGATACTTTGTTCAAGCTTCCCGCATATTTATTGCTAACTTTACTGGGATTACACCAAATCAGATTAATTTCTTAACTCTAATCTTAAGTGTTTTTCAGTTCTATTTCTTCCTTAAGGGAAACTTAATCTTGGGCGCAATTTTTAATCAGCTATCTTTTGGCTTTGATCAAATAGACGGAAAAATAGCTAGGCTTAAAAAAATTGTTACAAAACAAGGAACATTAACTGATGGTCTTTGTGATAAACTTAGGGTGTTTTTAGGTGTTCTAGGTTTAACTTTTTATTTTCAACAAAATTTGTTATTTGTTGTGTTATTGTTAACATTCTTGTTCACAAACCTAATGTATGATTTCATAGGCTTATTCCTACTTTATAGGGTTCACCATGTTTTTAATGATAAGTTGGTTATAAATAATAATAAACCATCAAAATCACAACAAATTAGTTTCTCAACACAGGAGCAGGAAGCTTTAGTCTTTTTCTTTGCTCCCCTATCATATTATTTTAACACTTCATTGATATACTATTTTATTGGTTTAGCAGTTATTTTAATGCTGGTATACTTAACTTTAAGGGTAATAAAAGCGATTAAAAGATATCATGTTCATAAAGCTTAAAAATCTGATTAATAAAAAGGATATAAAATGTCAAACTTTGGTGAGATAGAAGGCGTAAAAATAAAGAAAATTGTTGTTCACACAGATGATCGTGGAAACTTTATGGAGGTTTTAAGGAGTGACGAAAATTTATTGGAAAAATTCGGTCAAGCAGCATTAGCAACTACTTTACCAGGAGTAACAAAAGCATTTCATTGGCATAACCGACAAGATGATTTATGGTATTGTTTATCCGGTAACGCACAGGTTGTTTTATACGATAGAAGAAAAGATTCAAAAACACATGGTAAAACTCAGGTTATCTATGTAGGAGAAAATTCAGAAAGAAAACTAATAATAATCCCTAAAGGAGTTGCACATGGCTATAGAGTTCTTGGCAATACAGGTTTAATTATGTTATACTTTTTAACAGAACCTTATAACCCAAAAAATCCAGATGAGGAAAGAATTCCTTTTGATGACAAAGAAATTGGTTTTAACTGGACAACTAATAACAAATGAAAAAACTGTTAATCATAGGTGCCTCAGGTTTTCTTGGAAAACAATTAATGAAAGATGCATCTAAAGAATATGAAGTTATCGGCACATATAATTCTAAACAACAAGATGATTTATTGCATTTGGATATAACAAATGAAATTGAAGTAAAAGATTTTTTAGGAAAAATCAAACCAAATATTACTATTCTAGCTTCAGCATTAACCGATTTAAAATTATGTGAAACAAATCCTGAATTATGTAAAAAATTAAATATAATCGGTGTAGACAATGTCGCTAAATACACTAATAATTTTATAGTTTTCCTGTCAACAGATTATGTCTTCGATGGTGAAAAAGGTAATTATCTAGAAACAGATAAAACAAACCCCATCAATGGATATGGGAAAAGTAAGTTAGAAGGGGAAAGAATAATATCCAGATTAAAAAAACATCTAATTATAAGATCCTCCTCGCTTTATACTTCAGATATAAACAACCCAAAATTCATTAACATGATGATAGACAAACTAAGAAAAAATGAAAATGTTAAGGTTGTTGGGGATATAATCGCTTCACCTACATTAATAAATGATCTTTCTAGAGCTATATTAACTCTGATCCAAAAAGAAAAAACAGGACTTTATCATGCTGTTGGAGATACTCAAACATCTCTCTATAACTCTGTTTTAACAATTGCAGAAGTATTCAACTTTAATAAATCTTTAATCACTTCTTGTTCAATTAATGATTTTCCTTCTCCATTAAAAAGACCAAAAAACACATCTCTGAATATAGATAAACTAACGTCAGAGGGTATTAAAATGCATTCCTTAAAAGAAGGTCTCAAACTAATAATAAAGAATCAACAATAGCAAGTTTTTAAAACCTTTACAATCCTAAGATTCTATGCAATCTTCATGGGATTTGGGTATACAAGGATTATCTAAAGATATTGAACAATGTAGAATATGTTCTAATAAAGATCTTCTGACCTATTTGGATTTAGGTATTGTCCCCCTCGCAAATAAGCTTGTAAAATCAGAAGATCTAAATAATGAAGAGCAAAAATTTCCATTAAATGTTAAATTATGTAAAAAGTGCTTTAATTCGCAGCTTGGAAATGTAGTTAATCCAGAATTTTTATTCACAGAGTATCCATACAGATCTTCAATATCTCAACCTTTTATTGAGCATTGTAAATCTATGGCAAAAACAGTTAATGAAAAATATCAACTAAGTAAAGCTGATTTAGTTATAGACATCGCAAGCAATGACGGTTGTTTATTAGAAGCATTTAAACCCTACAATGTTAAGGTTTTAGGAATAGATCCTGCTAAAAATCTCGCTGAAATTGCCAACAAAAAAGGTGTAGAAACCTTACCTGAATTTTTTACAAAAGAAGTTGCGGAAAGAGTTGCAAATAAATATGGAAAAGCAAAATTAATTACCGCAACAAATGTCTTTGCACATGTTGATGACTTAAACAACTTTTTATCAGGTGTAAAAACATTATTATCTAACAACGGTATTTTTATCATTGAAGTTCCACATAAAAAGCATTTAATCGAAGAAAACCAGTTTGACACAATCTATCATGAACATTTATCTTATTTTTTGGCAAGACCTATTAAAAAGTTATTATCAAATAATGGTTTGAAGCTAATAGATATTGAAAAGATGGATATTCACGGCGGCAGCTTAAGGTTTTATTCAGCAAAAAAAGAAAGTAAGCTAAAAAGAAACAAGTCAAATATAAATGCGGTTATTAGTGAAGAAAAGAAAAACGGTTTATATAAATTAAAAACTTATAAAGATTTTCAAAAAAGAGTTTTAAACTTAAAAGAAAATTTAAAAAACACTCTATCAGAATTAAAAAAACAAAATAAAAAGATAGCAGCTTTCGGGGCTTCAGCAAAAGGCAATACTTTACTAAACTTCTGTAACATTGACAATAAAATAATAGATTATATTGTTGACGATACTCCTGAAAAGCAAAATAATTTTTACCCCGGAACAAAAATTCCAATACTATCTTTTTCAAAATTAGAAAGTGATAAGCCAGATTATCTAATAATTCTTGCATGGAATTTTGCAGAAAAAATAATGGAAAAAACTAAAGATTTTAAAGAACAAGGTGGAAAATATATAATCCCTATACCTGAAGTTAAGATAATTTGAAAGTGTCATTTATTGTATCTTCATCTTTGATTAAGAATTCAAGTATGATCATATCAGTTAACGCATAAACTTCATGGTAAACGAATGGTTCAATCTTAACTATCGTATTTTTTTCGATATAGTGTTCTTCTTTCTCATTTGTTTTTATGTTAATCACAGTCAGTCTTATTTCACCACCTACTAAAAAGAAAATCTCGGGGTTTTTTGATTTTGTTAATCCTTTATGATAATGCTGCCCACTAATAGTATCCCCTTTCCTTTCAACAATAATAAATTCACTGCTCTCCCTTTCTTTAAATCTGTAAGTAGAACCCCTTTTGTCAGTATAAACTGGACTTAATCTTTCTATTTTGATCATGCTAAAATTGTTTCTCCCCAAATCTTCCAATTAACGCATCAAAACCCCCTTTGATTATTGCAATTGCTCCAAGTATATCTCTTCTTAAAACAATTCTTTTGAATACCCCCACAGGAACAGCTACAAGATAAAAGTAAGGATGAAAAAACAATTTATCCCTTTTACTTGCACAGTTTTTCATAAATAAAACCCTATTTCTTGTAGAATAATAATAGTAAACTTTTGGGTTAGGTAAAGAAGTTTGTCCTTTGTGCCATACTTTTGCAGTTGGAATATACATTACCTTGTATCCTTTATTTTGCAATTTTAATTCCACATCTAAGGGTTCATAATAAACAAAAAACTTCTCATCATATCCTTTAACGTCTTTTAACAAATCAACTCTATAAACAATATCTCCCCCCCAAATATATGAAACTTCTTTCATGGTTTCAAATTGTCCTTTATCTTCTGTTTCCCCCACATCACATTTCAAGGCTCCTAATTTCCATACAACAGTTCTAGAAACAGTTTGTAAATAATTTCTTCTCTCTTTATCATACACTTTACCCCCTGTAGCAGCAACATTATCGTCATTTTCCATTACACTAATAACTTCACTTAAAAATTTAATATCAAATTCTATATCATTGTTAAACACCCCTAGATATTTGCACTTTTTTTTAATTGCGATCTCTAATGCCTGATTATTTGGGTAGCAACATCCAGTATTTTTTTTATTATCTATAAATTGGATTCCTTTTATTTTGCTTAATACTTCCCCTTCAGTTTCAATTCTGGAATTACTGATTACTAAGATTTCAAAATTATCGTATTCTAATTTTTTAGCACTTTCAATAAACTTTAAAGTTTCATCTAATCCTTTATAGTGAATAGTATACACCAAAACTTTCGGATTGCTAGTTTTTTTAAAAGATTTTACCATTTAATTTTTCCACCTTGCAGTTTCTTTATGTATCGAGAAATAGGTTTCCTTGTTTTTAGTGGCACAATAAACAGTAAAGGATATTATTGATTTCATTATCATCATTTCAACAAATCCCTTATATAAGCATTATGAAATTAAGGGCTATGGGACAGAAATAGCCATAAGAGATATAAAAATTATAAATAAAATATAAAGTGAATAATTCAAAACATAGTCCTTAAAAGCCTTTTAAGGGTATAAGGGTCCCCATTCAGCAAAAAATTTATTCCTCTTCTTGCATGCCCAACCAAGGTAGTGAATTTAAATAATATTTTTGGTATTCTTATATCCTTATTAACAATACTTTTCTTCAGCAAAAGGTTTAACATCCAGTTTGGAATCTTATGTATAGTATATAATAATATTATGAAATTTAAATAGTTAACGCTTATAGTATGGTAATGCTTTTTGTAGACCTCTTTGACATCATCTTTAATAAATCCCATAGCTTTTGCTTCCCTATAAATGTCTGTGCCCGGATAAAAAGTCAATGAAAATAGGTTCAAAGTAAACGGGGCAGGCAATTCAGAAAGAAGCTTTATTGTTTCAATGACGTCTTCTTTAGATTCAAAAGGGTTATCTAATATCAAATCATATGCAGTTAACAACAATCTGTTCTTGTATTTATTTATAATTTTTGTAGCATTAATGATTCTATCGTTAGGAATATAGCGATGGTAGATAGCTTTTGCTTTAACACTTCCAGATTGTATTCCCATTCTGACTCTGTCCATGCCAGCAGACAACAAAACAACCATCTTTTCCTCAGATATTAACATGGGATTTACTCCAGAAACAAAAAACGGAAGATTAACATTCTCTTTATATTTTTTAGCGAATTCTTTCAATCCTTCCAAATCTCTTAGAATAAATGCATCGTCATCAAAGGATATATGCCTTATAAACTTCATTTTATTTTTTACTGAAGTTAATTCATTGATAACCTCATCTACCTTTCTAAATCTTACTTTTGGGCCGTATAGCTCTTTAAGTTTGTTATTAATACAATAACTACAGCTATAAGGGCAACCAAACGAAGTGAGGGTCATATAATCCTCCGTCAGATATTTTTTCAGTATTTTATAATCTATTGGATATAATTTATCTTTCAACAAAATATAATCTGATGAGTAATCATTATCTATATTAACTAAATCTTCAGCTTGTATTGGTGGTCTTAAGCTATTTTTATAGATCACCCCTTTCTGTTTAGTAAACATACCATGAATCAAATGAGTTGGTTTCTTATCCCTAATTTTTTTTACAAGCTCTAATAACGTTTCTTCCCCTTCCCCCATAATTACAAAATCACAATATTTTAAGCATTCTTCTGAAGAAATGGTTGGATGCACCCCCCCCAAACAATCGGTATGGTTAGTCTTTTTTTAATCTCTTCAGTTATTTGTATACTATTTATAAGATAATTAGACATAACTGAGATACCAATTAAATCTGAATCAGTGCACAATTTGACAACCCGATCAAAAATTTTTTTATCATATTTAGTGGTAAAATGGTTCAAAAGATAAATAGTAGAAACCGCTATTCCTCTCCTTCTGAGATATGTTGAAATGCTTTTTAGGCCATAGGCATTAAGGCTATCGTAAGGTGAAATCAAAGTGATTTTCATATTTCTTTTTCTCCTACATTTGCTATTATTCTTAATAATCCTAACAGTCCCATTATAAAACTTACAGTTAAAGGCACAATGGTCATCCCAATAGGTATGGCTCTTTATTCTCATTTAAAACAATTTATGAAATGCAGAATATACTTCAGCAGAGCCTTTTCATCCTCTTATAACTCTCTAAAGAAACATTAATGTAAAGCAATACTGATAAGACGGCATAAATAATAACCGAATAATGTGTTAAATTAAATATAGCTGCAACAAGTATAGCATTAGTAATTGGAGTAGACGGCCTAAAAAATTCCAAAATATATTCTTTAACAAAAGACTTTCTTTTAAATATCTTTTGGGATTCTTTTTTTAGCTTATCAAATCTGTTATTCGTTAAAAGAACCTGATATTCTGTTAATTTCATAAATATGGCTAATATCGAGAATAAAGAAGCAATTATTCCTGCATAGAGATAGATTAACTCCTTCGTATAGTTGTAAGATCCAATTCCAATTGCTAAAAACATAAGGGTTCGATGAAGATAAGATGTGAATTTATCCAAGTAATCTCCACCAAGATTTGTCATCTTCTTAAATCTTGCGACAGGGCCATCCAACTGATCAACAAAAACAGCAAACTGATATAATAAAGCCCCAATTAATGTATAAGTATAATTTCCTTTTGAAAATAAAAAGACAGCAACCAAACCAGTTAATAACCACAAAACACTTAACATATTAGGTGTTATAGGTGTATACAATAATAGTTTCAATGGAAAGACTGAGAAATATCTAAAAATTCTTAGACCAATTAGCTCATCATCACTTCTTGTGCAATATTTCCTTAATTCGCTGATTGATGGAACTTTCATTTTTTTCTTAATATTATCTTTCCAACTTTCCTAAGAGGTGAAGGTAATCTCTTACCAAGACATATAAGCCTCTTTAATGTATGAACCTTCATTTTTTGTAAATGATCGTAAGATTTTAACATAGGCAATTTAGCTGCATAAACAAGATTATCAATTAAACCAACCTGAGAAAACCGATCAGAATAAAAGATCTTTTCCCTTACAACTTTCTTAGGTCCGGGAAAATTCAGCGTATCATGGAAAGAAATAATACCTCCTTTAACTAAATGTTTTTCCCAGAGGTTAAAATCTTTCAAAACATTTTCATAATCATGCGCCCCATCTATCCACAATAGCCTTATTTTTTTCTCCCACTTTCTTGCCGCTTCTTCTGATTTCATCTTCATCGGAATTACATAATCCTCAACATTTGTAGCCTTAATATTTGCCTTGAATTCACTAAAAGTGTCAGTTTGTTTTACAAGTTCAGTTTCACCTAAGTGTGGATCAATTGCATATACTTTTTCTCGTTTTGCATCTTTGCTGCCCTTAGCTAAACAAACAGTTGATTTTCCTTTCCAAGAGCCTATTTCAACTATAACACCTTCACCAGGTCCATCTTTTGCTGCATTATACAAGAATTCTGCCTCCGCATCAGTAAGCCATCCACCAATATTCTCAGTTAATCTAACAATTAAGCTTTTTTCCATCTTTAACGCCTCATACTTCATTCAGATTCTTTTTAGTTAACGATTTCTGCAACATCCCTGCAAACATTCCAAAATATTTGACAAACCCAAAGATTGGATAATAAATTAAATAAGGAAAGTAAAACTCAGAAAAAATCCTCTGGAGAGTCTTGTAAAGAACAATTAAAGGAGTTAAGATAAAGCATAGAACTACAAATACTGGCCCAATAACTCCACTCTTTAAGATATTCAGTTCAGAAGATCTTCCAATCCATTTATTATGAGCAAAAACCTTTTTTAGGTTATCCGGGTTATTATGGTATACAATAGCATTTTTTGCCAATACAGGTCTAATTTTTAGTTTTTCAAATAAAGACTGATCATCTCCATAATCCTTATTTGGATCAAAACCATTAACATCTTCAAAAGCACTTTTTAAAATTGCCCTATAAATTTTAAATTCTCCTTGAAATGTTGTCAGTCTCCTTCCCCAGCACCTAGCCCATATATTCTCTTTATTGGCTACAATCTCTTCTTCATAATTTGTTCCAACTGCCCCTTCTTCTACAATAGGTTTAACCAAATTCTTAATAAAATCTTTATCAAAATACATATCTGAATCTACAAAAACTAAAATATCTCCGCTCGCATATTCAACACCTAAATTTCTTGCCAAACCAGGTCCATGATTTATTTCTTTTGTTATTATTTTAAAAGGAAATTTTTTTGCTATTGTCGCTGTATTGTCAGTGCAAGCATTATCCACTAATATAACCTCCATGCTTTTATAGGTCTGGTTACTAATTGTTTGCAGACATTTCTCCATATATTTCTCTGCATTATACATCGGTATTACTACTGAAACCTTAGGCTTTTCCATTTTTCATCTCCTCACAAAGCTCCATCACTTTCATTATCTCCTCCCTCATATCAGAAACAGGTTTATAACCGAGTTTCTTAATCTTTTCTATAGAGAATATAAACTCTTTTTTAGTTTTGTCTGTTCTTAAATCTGTCACATATTCTACTGGAATCTCTTTCCCATAGATTTTAAAAAAAGTTTCTGAAACAAGCTCTGCAACTTCCCCTATAGAGCGTATATCCTCTCCCCCCACATTAAAAATTGGATCCTTTATCTCGGATTTAACTGCATTTATCATAATCTCTATAGCTTTGGAAATATCACTTAAAGAAACAAAATCTCTTTTTTGAGAGCCGTCACTCTTTAAACAAATCTTTCCATTTAAACAAGCCTGTTTGCACAAATCACTTATTAAAAGAGACCATCTATCCACCCGGTAATCAATTGGTGCACCATAACAATTAGAGATTCTTAAAATTACAATCTCTATTTTAGTTTTATACTTCTCACATATTTCTTCTGCTTTTTTCAAAGTAAGACTATAATTATTTAAAGGCTCTGTTGGCGTTTGCTCATTGATAATCCCCTTAACAAGATTATTAAGAGTATACACATGGAATGTAGACAATTTAATGAATCTCTTTACACTTTCAGCTACAGCAATATCTATCATGTTTTGAGTGCCTAAAACATTTACATTCGTTGCTTTATTTAAATCACTAACTTCAGTTTCATTAAGAGCTGCAGCATGCACAACAACATCTATATCTTTGCATGAATTAACTAATGACTGCTTCTCTGTTAAATCACCAACAAAAATCTCAAACCCAGAATTTTTTAAATAATCAGGAATTTGTCTAACTAATACTCTAACTCTATAACCTTGATCCTGTAAATATCTTGCAAGAAAACTACCAATATAACCAGACGCACCAGTAATAAGAACCGTTTTTAACTTCACCATTTATAGGGTATTTCCTCACTGTTTAAATCTATTTTAAAATTGTCTTCGGGATCATGAGGATGTGTTGCACAATTAGCTAAAATCGCAGGATATTTACTAAGACATTTAAATCCATGCACTACTCCTGGCGGAATTTTTACCAAGACATAATTATCTTCAGGTCCAAGTTCAATGGTTTCAATATCCCCTTTTGTTTCTGACTCTTCTCGATTATCAAATAAAACCAATTTTATTTTTCCAAATACAACTGCATAATTACTCGTTTGCTTCTTATGATATATCCACCCCTTGACAATACCTGGATTTATAACAGAAAAGTAAATCTCGCCAAATTTATCAAATATATCCTCTGTCGCTCTTAACATATGCATTACTTTACCTCGATCATCTGAAATCTGTTTTAAGTTTTTAATTATAAGTCCTTGTATCATTTTCCTTAGGTAGAACTATTTTTCTTTAAATATTTATTAACAAATTCAAGATACCATTCATAGGTTTCCTTTAATGCATCCTCAACTGCATGTTTTGCTTTCCATCCCAAAAGGTTTTTTGCTTTTTCAGAAGACAGGTATTGGTTACGGATCTCTGCCTTTGCTTCATTTTTAATAATCGGTTTAAGATGTGTTTTTCCAGAAACAGCAATCATCTTTTCAAATAATTCTATTACTGTTAAGGGTCGTTGTGGAGCGAAATTAAAAGCTTGTCCTCTAATTTCATGTCTATCTAATGAACGTGCTAGCAAAAGATAAGCCTCAGCAGCATCTTTAACAAAGAAGTAGTCCCTCATAAAAGTTCCATCACTTCTTATTATCGGATTTTCATCATTTATTATTGAATAAAACGTTCCAGGCACAATTCTGCTAAAGTTAGTATCTCCTGGACCATACAGATTGCCACAGCGAGTTATCCCTATTGGCAACCCGTAAGTTGAGTGATAAGCCTTCCCAAGTAGATCAGCACAGCTTTTTGAAACATCATAAGGATATCTACCTATTAAACTTGCATCTTCTCGATAAGGCAATTCCTCTTGAGTGCCGTAAGCCTTGTCACTAGAAGCAATAACTACTCTTTTGATTGTATCTGCATTTCGAGTAGCTTCCAAAACATTCCACGTGCCCCTTATATTAGACTCAAAAGTTTGTCTTGGGTTCTTTAAAGCATTACCAACTATAGCTTGAGCAGCAACATGAATACAAGTATCGATATCATGCTCTTGAAGTGATCTCAAAAGAAGGTCATAATTCTCCAATTCCCCCCTGATAGTATTCACATGTTCTTTTAATCCAAGAAAATGAAAATTAGACAAAGGAACTTCATCTCTTAATAAAATCGTAACCTGGGCCCCATAATCAACCAGATATTTTGTTATCCAAGAGCCTAAAAAGCCAGTAGCTCCTGTTACAAAAACCCTTTTACTCATCCAATAGTTTTTTACTTTTTCTTGATTATCCATAGAACAACTCCAGACCTCCACATCTCATTTAGATCTATATAATCCTTATAAGTATCCATACAACGCCAAAAGCCATAATGTTTATACACGCTTAATTGCGACCTTTCAATTAACTCTCTGAATGGATCTTTTTCTAACATAACATCGCCCTTGAGAAAATTGAATATCTCTTTATTAAACACCATAAAACCCCCATTTATAAGATCTTTTGAAACAGGTTTCTCTGAAAAACTAGTTAATATGTCATTTTTATGCTCAAGATTCCCATATTTATCTCTATGAACAACCCCTGTTATTGTGCCTATCCTTCCAACTCTTTTGTGATGCTCAACCAGAGCTTGGATATCAACATCACCAACACCATCCCCATAAGTAAGCAAAAAGCTATCTCCATCAATATACTTTTCAATCTTTTTTACTCTTCCCCCTGTTTGTGTTTCTGAGCCAGTATCTGCGAAGGTTATATTCCAATCTTCCTCGTCAGCATCGTTGCCATGTAATACTATACTCTCATTTTTAAGATTAAGAGTAAAATCTGTTTTGAGTTTTTTATAGTTTAGAAAAAATTCCTTAATCATAGTTCCTTTATAGCCCAAACAAAGAATAAAATCTTTAAATCCATAAGCTGAGTAGATCTTCATAATATGCCATAATATTGGCATCCCCCCAATATCCACAAGAGGTTTTGGCTTAAACTCTGTTTCTTCCCTAAGCCTAGTTCCAAGTCCTCCGCAAAGAATTACAACCTTCATACTTGTCATATTTTTCCCTTCTTGATTAAATTTATAAAGTTTTTGCACTAATCTTCCTTATTAAGACTAATAATCCTGATCCGACGGAACTACAAAACAGATCTACGAGTCAAGTATTAATGAAGCAGGAAACTCAGGAGCGTCTAACAACAGACGCTCATGGCTTTAGCCATGAGTAGTTCACAAAACATTTGAATTGTAAACTTAATCTATATCTTTGGAAATATACATTGGAAAATCTTATATATCTGAATTCTACTATGTTTCTATGGCTTTCAAATATCATGAACAGGAAACTGAATTCACTTGCGGTCCTGCAGTTATGCGAATGATACTAAGCAATTATGGCATTGATAAAAGAGAAAAAGAAATTGCAAAGATATTAAGAACCAACAAAGTTAGGGGCACATACTTAAAAGAGCTTCCAAGATTAGCAGAAAAATACAGATTAAGCTATGTTGTAAAAAGAAATTCAGACATAAATGATTTAAGAGTTCTTGACAAACTTAAGTTTATTATAATTGTCTGCTTTTTCGATATGAAAACTAAGGAAGGCCATTTTGCAGTTATGAAGGAAATAACCAAAAGTAGCATCTCTTTCTGGGATCCTTATTGGGGGCCTCATCGTAAATTTTCTATAGCTTATTTTAATCGTATTTGGTGGTTAGGTCCAAATGACGAACCAGATAGAAGGTGGTTATTCGCAATTAAAAAATAATTAACAAACCTTAAAAACCAGTCATAAACATTTAAACTATGGTAAACTTAAAAAGAATGCTGCAAAGAAAACAAACACTTTACTTTATACTGGAAGCATTAAGAAAACCATTCTATAAGCTATACTTAAAAAGAAGAAATGTTTCTTACGGAATTGGTCTAAAAATCTTTGGAAAGCCTTTAATCATAAACCGTGGAATAATTAACATTGGCATAAACAGCAAATTAATCTCATCTTCAAAATTCTATGGTCAAGGTATTCAGCCAGTTTCTCTTTATACTTTAAATGAAAATTCAAGAATTGATATTGGAAATAACTGCACTTTAAATGGAACCTCTTTAAGATGTGTTTCAAATATTTCAATTGGTAACGATTGTGTTTTTGCTCCTGATGTTAAACTTATAGATCATGATCATCCTTTGTCAATACACGAAAGAAATTCAACAAATTATCTCTCAGCTCAAATAACAATTGAAGCTAATGTTTGGGTTGGTTATAATGTTGTCATACTAAAAGGTGTTAAGATAGGAAAAAATTCAATTATAGGTGCAGGTTCTGTAGTTGCGAAAGACATTCCGGAAAATTGTGTAGCCGCAGGAATTCCAGCGAAAGTAATAAAGAAGATTGAATAAAAACAGTTTTAGCAAACTATATAAATTCCCCATCTCAGGCTTTTTTATGAAAGACTTGAAAAATAAAATTGCTTTAATTACCGGCGGTTCATCAGGTATAGGAAAAGCAGTAGCAATAGCCTTGGCAAAAGAAGGCTGCAAAATAATAATTCTCTCAAGAACAAAAACAAAATTATTAAACGCTTTAACAGAAATAAAAACTTATGATCAAGATGCCTCTGCAGTAGTATGCGATGTAAGAAACTTTGATTCTGTTGAAAAAGCTGTTTCAGGTATAATTTCAAAATATAAAACAATTGACATTTTGATTAATTCAGCAGGAATAGCGATAAGAAGATCTTTCAAGAATACTTCATTGGATGAATTAAAAGATACAATAGATACTAATCTTTTTGGAACAATTTTCACAACTAAAGCAGTATTGCCTTACATGATAAAAGAAAATAAAGGAACAATAATTAATATCGGTTCAATAGCAGGATTAATCGCTTTGCCAGACTTAAGCACCTATTCAGCATCAAAATTCGCAGTCGTTGGATTATCTCAGGCATTACACCTCGAATTAAAAAAATACAATATCCAAGTTTCGGTAATCAATCCTGCAGGAACAGATACACCAATATTTAACCATGAGTCGTGGCAGACAGACACTTCAAAAGAAAAATTAATGTCCCCTGAATATGTTGCAGAACAGATTATTTTAGCAATCAAAAAAAATAAATTTAATGTTGTTCTGCCTTTTTCTTCAAGAATAAAAGCCTCAACAAAACAGGTTTTTCCGGGTTTTTATGACTGGTATCTTAATAAAAAGAACAGAAATGCATAACAGTTTTAAACCAAATTAATGGCTTTTTGTAGATGAAAATATTAGTAACTGGCGGGGCAGGTTTTATTGGCAGCAATTTTATAAGATTGTTAATCAATAATTCAGATTACGAAGTTGTAAATATAGATAGATTGACATACGCAGGAAATTTAAATAATCTAAGAGATATAGAGAACAACAAAAGATACAAATTTATCAAAGGAGACATTTGCAATCCAGAAGATGTTAAAGAAGCAGTCAAGGATTGTTCAATTATAGTTAATTTCGCAGCAGAATCCCATGTTGACAGAAGCATTAATGATCCATCTTCATTTATCAAAACAGATATTTTTGGTGCATTCACATTATTAGAGGAAGCAAGAAAAAACAATTTAACTTTTTGTCAGGTGTCAACTGATGAGTGTTACGGCCAAATATTAGAAGGTTCATTCACAGAAACCTCACCTTTAATGCCACGAAATCCTTATTCAGCTAGTAAAACAGGTGCAGACAGATTAACATATTCTTATTTTTCAACTTATGGTTTAAAGGTTATAATAACAAGATCCTCAAATAATTTTGGTCCTTTTCAATATCCTGAAAAAGTTATTCCTTTATTTGTTACAAACTTATTAACAGGAAAAAAAGTTCCAGTCTACGGAACAGGAAAACAAATAAGAGACTGGTTGTATGTAGAAGATAATTGTGAAGGAATTAAAACGTGTATGGAGAAAGGAAGATCAGGTGAAGTTTACAATATAGGTGGCGGCAATGAACTGCAAAATATTGAACTAACAAAATTAATATTAAAAGAATTAAATCTAAAAGAAGATAGGATTGAATATGTAGAAGACAGAAAAGGACATGATTTCAGATATAGTTTAAACTGTAATAAAATAAAAACAGAATTAGGATGGCAACCTAAAAATGAATTTAAAATAGCATTAAAGAAAACAATTGATTGGTATAAACAAAATGAATGGTGGTGGAAGCCTTTAATAAAAACCTAAATCGTAGTTCACAAAGCATGTCTATCAAAAGAGTTTAAAATCTTCCATGAGAAATTTTATTCTATTAGGACTGAGGTAGATCACTACTTCGATGTCTTGATAACGTTCCGTGCAGGGTAAACCTCATTTATACACACTGTAGTATTAAAATTTTGCATTTTAGCTTTCCATTGTATGCATTTTCTGGAAACATGCGCCAGATATATAAAGAAGGAAATATTAAAGAATTTGGAGAGTTTTAGGTTTAAGGCGTGAAAATGGAAAACAATAAAATTATGGCAGTAGAAGGAATAAATATAGGAATTAAAGAGATAGATTCTCAAAAATACATCTCTTTAACAGATATTGCTAAAAAAAAGAACCCAGAAGAGCCTAGGTTTGTGATTATTAATTGGCTTAGAAACAGGAATACTGTTGAATTTTTAGGGATTTGGGAGAAAATACACAATCCTAATTTTAACCGTGTCGGATTCGATACGGTTAGATCAAATGCTGGTTTAAACTCTTTTATAATATCTCCTTCTAAATGGATAGAAGAAACTAATGCAATAGGTTTAATTTCCAAAAGCGGAAGATACGACAGTGGCACTTATGCCCACGAAGATATTGCTTTAGAGTTTGCTTCTTGGATATCTGCTGAATTTAAACTTTATTTTATAAAGGAATTTAGAAGGTTAAAATACGAAGAGAATGAACGATTAAAGCTTGGGTGGGATGTTAAAAGAGAATTAGTGAAAATAAACTATAAAATACATACAGACGCTATTAAGGAAAATTTAATACCCCTTGAGATTTCAGCAAAGGATGCAAAGATAATTTATGCTTCTGAAGCTGATGTTTTAAATATGGCTTTATTTGGAAAGACTGCCAAAGAGTGGAGGAATAAAAATCCAAAGAAAGAAGGCAATTTAAGAGATTATGCAAATGTTTCTCAATTAGTAGTATTGGCAAATCTTGAAGCATTGAATTCCGAATTCATTAAAGAAGGCATTGGACAGGGAGAGAGGCTTGTCAGATTAAATAAAATAGCGATAGCCCAGATGAAATCATTAATAAATAATAAAAGCATCAAGCAATTAGAGGATTAGAACAGCTAACAAAGAAGCCATAAGAAATTACACTTGTATAGCTCACCTTTTATTTCAGTCTTTAATAAAAGATTAAATCAAAATACATATAAACCTAAATTTCACTATTCCAAATGAAAAAAGATGGTATTAGAAGCTTTAATAGGTCCAAGAGGTGCAGAAAGGCACCCATTAAGATTACTATTTATAGGATTATTATATTCTACAGTTGCTGTTTTCTTGGCAAGATGGGTTTTCAAAGAAGAATCAAGTTTAGTTATGGTTTTTTTGACAGTCTTGGCAGCTATTCCTTTAGTATATAAAACCGTTAAATTTGAAGAAAAAAAAGACACTCAAATGCAGAAAGAATTATTTTTGATTAAAGAGCACGGCAAGGCAATAAAATTTTTAATTTACCTTTTTTTTGGTATGATTATTGGTTATACAGCCTGGTATTTAATATTGCCGCCTGAAAGTTCAGCATCTTTATTCCAGACACAGTTGGATACTATAAAATCCATAAATTCAAATGTTTCAGGTAGTGCATTCAGGCAGGATTTTTTTATAAGAATTTTAATTAACAATCTTAAAGTTTTATTTTTCTGTATAGCATTTTCATTTTTCTATGGTGCAGGTTCAATTTTTATTTTAACTTGGAATGCTTCAGTAATAAGCGCAGCAATCGGCTCTTTTGTCACAACAAAATTAGCAGAAATATCAAATCTTGCTATTTATGGAACAATCCCATCTTATGTAGTCGCAGCAGCACACGGTTTATTTAGATATATGACCCACGGCATATTTGAAATAGGCGGTTATTTTATTGGTGGCTTAGCAGGTGGCATAATTTCAGTCGCAGCTATAAGGCATACAATTGGAAGCAAAGAATTTAACCATACAGTTATTGACTCTTTGGATTTAATCTTTATTTCAATAGCAGTTTTAATATTTGCAGCCTTTGTAGAAGTTTATATTACTCCTATTTTATTTTAATTGTATCTCCATTAACTGTAAGAGAAAACAATATAAAGGTCATTAACTCTATCTTTAAGATGGATAAACAAGGTTCA
>CAYIHC010000002.1:0-18779 GCA_964363105.1 Candidatus Woesearchaeota archaeon
AATGGAAGGAAAACTCTAAAAAAAGAAGATATACATCAAGTGATTAGTATGCTCTATAAAAAAGATATATCTTGGGAGGTATAATACCTACCAACTTTACAGGTTCCATTCGAAGTAATGCACACAAACTGCCTGCGTTAACTTTATAAATAATATATTTGGCTATTATCCTATGTCTGAAGAACAACAGAGTTTAATCGTGCCTTTGGATAAGTATCTGAAGGTAGGTATACACATTGGGACTAAGTTTAGAACTACTTATATGAATCCATTTATTTACAAAACAAGGCCTGATGGCTTAAGTGTTTTGAATGTGCAGGAGATTGATAAAAGACTAGGAATAGCTGCTAAATTCCTGTCAAAATATAAGCCTGAAGAAATCTTAGTTGTTTGCAGGAGAGAGAATGGATGGAAGGCTGTGAAATTATTTCAAAAATTAACAGGAATGAGGTGTATTCCGGGAAGATATCCGCCGGGAATATTAACAAATGCAAATTTAGAGGATTTTATAGAAACTAAATTATTATTGGCTGTTGATCCTGTTCCTGACAGAAATGCAATAAAGGATGCTTTTAAGATGGGGGTTCCTATAATGGCTCTTTGTGATACTAATAATGAGACAACATTAATTGATTTTGTTATTCCTTGTAATAATAAAGGAAAGAAAAGCTTAGGTTTAATCTGTTGGATTTTAGCTAAAGAATATCTAAAAGCTAGAGGTATAATTAAAACTGATGATGAAGTTAAGATTACTGACGAAGAGTTTACTGCTGAATAGACACCTACTGTTTCTGTAACTTCCATCTTTAGCGGATTCATACAACCTAATCAGAATAAACGATTTTTCATCAGAAAGCGTTTACCTTAATCTTTTCCTAAAATCAGTTCTATCTTTTCAACAATCTCCTTTGCTCTCTTAACAAGATTATTCAGTATCTCTTTATTTACCTCTGTCTTTGTCCCATACTGAAACTCTTCTCTTAAGGATTTAGCATCCTGTAATTTCATCTGTTCTGTAGTCCTTATGAAAGCTATATATTTGGTGTCAAATTCTATTTTGTTTGTTTCAATAAGATGCTCAATCGCACTTATCGTGCATTCATGATTTTTGGATTCATATCCAAACTTGTATAAAACTGCCAATAATCCATGATACATAGCGTAATAAGCTTGAGAAACCGCCCAATCATTAAAGCCGCCTTTGATATTATAGTCCATTGCAAAAAGATTGTGTTTTGCCTTTTCAATATGCTCTTTGGATTTTAAATTGTTCACGGGTATTCTACTAAGTCTTTTACTATTGGACAAACACCAATCCAGTCTTGATTTATTTCTTAGCATTTTTAATTACCCCTATTAAAACAGATTCTCCCTTCAAAATTATTCCCTCTTTAATTAAAGATAATATTATTTCTTTTCTATTCTTTAATTCCTTGATTAAATCTTGTTTTTTAAGTATTAGGGGGACTACTGGTTTAGTCCTTATTTTTGATAGTTCTAGGCAGAAATCATTCACATCTTTAGATTTGTTGGTCACAAATAAAACATCCACATCATTAAACTCTCTTTTTGTTAAAATTGATCCAAACAGAATAATTAATTCCGCTTTCATAAATCCCTGAAGAGATTCACTATAAAGCTTAGCATAGCCGCTTAAATGCCTTTTTTCTTCAAGAATCAATAATTCACATAATTTTACAGCTTCAGGATTATCAAGGTCAAGGTTATAGTTTACAGCATTGCCTATGGCCTGGGCAGTAACTATTTTACTTTTTTCTAAATCTTTAAGAATTTTAAAAGAACTCCCAACACTTATCCTTAAATGTTTAGCTATTTGATTAATGTTATAGCCATATTTCTCAATATTTCTAAGTAAAAACCTTATCAGTTTAGTGGTATTTTTTGGGATCATTTTCATTCAAGGTGAATATTTATTCAATAATAATGAATAACTATTATATAAACATTTCTATTTTAAAAAATTATTTGGGATAAAGACTTTGCTCTAATCTATTTAATGATTCGCCCATTGTTTTATGGTGTTCTCTAAGTTCTTGATATTGAGATCTTAGTGATTCTAACCCCTGATCTTCTGTTGATTCTTCAGCTGGAAGTGTTCTTGATGCTTCTTCTAAATTTCTTCTGTTAATTTCCCTGTTTCTTAGAACATTTAACTTGGAATCTATATCTTCATTAGTGATTCTTAGCCTACTTGGTTTAGATAATAAATCAGTGATTCCTTGACCTGCTTTTAATCCAAAATACCCTACAATTGTCGAAGCTAAGACTGTAATACCTATGAGCTGTCTCATCTCTTTGCGACGTTCTCTTCTTATGTATCTTCCAAGGTCTTCATCGCTCATCCGAGAGTTCAGAGTCATAGTTCACATTAACAAAATCCCAAATTTAAACCTTTCTGTTAATAGTAATAGTAAAATTTTTTAATTTAAAACCACTCTGAAGTGGTTGCTAAACGAAACTTTTATAAATCTACTAATAATGGGTTAATTTATGGGGGGCATAGAAACATTCTCGAGTATACAACTTGTAATAGCTTCTATAATCGTGTTTATAGCCTTAATTTTTTGGTATAAACTGCGATCTGTTCTTGAAGAGAGGTTATTTAGGTTATTAGGAATCTCTTTATTCTTGTTCTTTCCGGTTGTTTTGAGAGCATTAGAAGTATTGCCTGATCCAACAAATCTAAGATTCGGGATAAGATCAATATTGGAAATTGTAATCTTTGTTTTGTTTATCATATTAGCAGTTAAAATACCTAAAGTAACTTCTAACATAAAAAAAGTTGAAATTATTAAACTGCCTGAAGAGAAATTAATAAAGCCTGAAATTGTTAAAGAGATTAGTGTAAGGGAATTAGATGAAAAAGAAATTGAAAATATAGAAGTTAAGAATATTGAAGATGCTAAAAGGGAATTGAAAAGAAGATATTTAATATTTAAAAATAAGGTTTTAGAATTGCAGCAAAAAGAAAAAGAAGTTAAAAATAAGTCTATGAAAGCTGAACGAGAAATAAAGAAAAAAAATGATGAGTCAAAAAAGAAAACTGATTTGAAGGAAAAAGAGCTTAAAACAAAAGGAGATGAAGTTAATGGTTTAAAGAAGAGATTAGACAAAGAAAAAGAAAAACTAAAACCAAAACAGGATAAACTAAAGGCATTAGAAAGGGAATTAAATCAATTATCTACACAATTAAATAACAAACAAAAGGAGATTGTTGATAAGGAAAAAGAAGCTGAAAAAATATCTGAAAAAGCCGAGAAAAAGTTAAAAAAATTAGATGACACTAAAAATAACATAAAAGAAGATAAGAAGTTATTAGGATTAAAAGAAGATGATATAACCAAAAGAGAGGATGAGTTAAGAAATGTAGATAAAGAAAAAGAGAAATTAAACGCTGAAAAGATTAAGTTCGAAGAGAAGAAAAAAATTTTAGATGAAACAGAAAAACAGTTGGATGAGTTAAAGAGGGAACTTGAAAGAGATAAGAAAAATTTGTTAAAAGAAAAATCTAAAGTAGGAAATGTGGAAGCTGAGAAAGATAAACTGGAAGTGCAGGTTTCTATCTTACAAAAAGAGATAGAAGCAAAGAATGAAAGGATTAAAAGATTAGAGAAGGAGGTTGAATTATGATTTATTTAATAGGTTCAATAATTGCGTTTTTATTAGCTTTAGTTAGTTTAGTATTATTTACTAGAGCTACTGAAAATACTACTTATGACTTGAGGATATTTAAGTTTGGTTTGTTTTTGTATTTTGTAGTATTGATTTTTGATTTTGTAAATGAACTGGCTTTAAAGTATCCTTCTGTATTGGAATCTTTGAAATCTCTTCAATTACCTACTGAATATTTAATATTAGCTTCTAAGTTAGTGTTAATACCATTATTTGCTTTGTTAATGCTGATTGGTTTGTTTAAGATTTACCAAGAAAGTGAAGAAGATTCTTTTAAAGCTCAGATGGAAAAATTGTAATTAATTTATACGTCTACACAACAGAAATATTTATAAATAGTGTAGACGTATTAGTTCTATGGTATATACAGAGACTAAAGAGAAGAACGGTAAAAAATACTATTATCGAGCCAGATCTATAAGAAAGGGGAGTAAAATAACAAAGAAAAGAGTATATCTAGGGGTTAATCTAGAGAGGGATAGATTAAGAAATAATGAAAAAATGGCTGATAAAAAGATTGGGTTATTGAATTTTTTGTTAACTGATGACGAATTAAAATTTCTCGACAAGATTAGAAAGGTATATAGGAAAGAACCAAAGCAGACCATTGAGAACAGATACGAAACTTTTTGTGCGCTTTTTACTTATAATTCAAATGCCGTTGAAGGTAATACTTTGACGTTACAGGAGACTTCACAGTTATTATTTGAGAATATTTTGCCGAGAAAATCGTTAAGGGAGGTTAACGAAGCATTAAACCATAAAATGGCCTTTGACTTACTGTTTGAGTTTAAAGGGGATGTGACTAAGAAATTCATTTGTAACCTTCATAAAACAGTGGTTAAGAATACATTAAAGCCAGAGTTGGAGCCTTATATCGGAAAATATCGAACTTTGCGGGTTTATATCAGGGGTGTTGAATGGTTGCCTCCGAAACCAAATGAAGTAAATAAAGAAATGAAGTCTTTACTTTTTTGGTATTCTATCAATAAAAAAAAATTGCATCCTTTGATATTAACGGCTTATTTCCATGTTGGGTTTGAGTCGATACATCCATTTGTAGATGGGAATGGAAGGGTGGGAAGATTGCTGATGAATTTTATCCTACATAAAAATGGATATCCTATGGTGAACATACTAAATAATGAGAAGTATAAATATTACGATGCTCTAGAAGAGGCTCGGGTTAGAAATAATTTGAGGCCTTTTTTGGAGTTTTTATTAGACCTTTTAAAGAGTAGTAAGATTTATTTTTAGTTTTTTACAAGGACAAGTTAACAAATAACAACCCCTTTTTCATTTATCTGAATTGGGAATAATTTATCTGGATGTTTTGAGCCTCTAATCTTTAAAATTTCCAAAAATCTTTTTCTTGTATTGTTAATTTCTCTTGAATGCAATAAAATTATTGAATCTACTTCAAACTCTAAGATATTAGAGATATGTTCATTTTTAGAATCTTCTTTTGCATCCTGATCAGCTGTTAATAATGCTGTGCAGTTCCATTCTCTTATCATTCCAAACAAACTTGAACAGGATTCAAGCATGGATAATTTATCTTTTTCCATTAAAATAAATGGTGTTATTGTGTCAATGACTAATCTTTTTGCTTTTGTTTTAGTTATTAAACTATCTAAAGTTCCTGAGCCGTTTTCTATTAAATTTTTTAACTGTTCTGGTGTTTGTGATAAAATCGTAATTTTATTTTCAAATTTTTTTATGTCAATATTAAAAGATTCTATGTGTTTTTTTAACTGATTAACATTTTCCTCAAAAGTTACATAAACGCCATTTTCATTCTTTTTAGTTCCTTCCAATAGAAAATTAACAGCTATTATTGTTTTTCCTGTTCCTGGACCGCCTTCAATTAGATTAATAGAGCTCTCTTCAAAACCCCCATCCATTAACTTATCCAAATTCGTGTTTCCGGTTGATATTCTGTTTACTTTAGGCATTAAAATGGATAAAGAAAGCTCATTTAAAAAGATTATTGAACTGCGTTTTGTATAGCTAATTAGTTAGACATTTCCTGCTTAATCAGTAAGGTTATGAGAATTAAACTTAACTAGTTTAGTCCATAATATTTTACCATTTTTATCACAAAAATCCTTAACAAATTCGACAGTAAATTTATTTATGATTTCTGATTTTCTAATATTAAAATTGTCATTAAGTTCTCTGGCTTTATAACCCAAGGGTTCTATTAGGTCTGTGTAGAAGTCTTTATTACCACTGACTATAAACCAAAAGTTCTGTCCACAGATTTGTTGGATTAAACCTTTTTTGATAGTTGTCGGGGCTTTTCCGTAACATATACCTAAGATGCATTCTACATGTGATACTTGTTTGGATTGTCTTAATACTTTAACAGCTGTTTTGAAATCATTTTCTAGGGCTTTCCATTGACTACTATTGCCCCAATTTAATCCTGACTTTACAGATACTAGAAATCTTTTCTCTGGTTTTGTATATTCAAAATCTATTCCGTGTAAGGCAGATTTAAATGCACCCAAGGTATTCTGAGCTACAAAAATAGCTAAAGATTCTAAAAAGTCCCCAAAAATTTTTTCTTCAGAAGAGGATAGCTTCGCATCAAGAAAAGATGTAACTAGTTCCTGGGCGGTTATTGTATTTTTTGCCTTAAATAAATAGGGGTTTTTCTTTTTTAGCAAATCCCTAAGGGAGGTGGTTTCTAAACTTTTTAATCTGTTTTCATGGAAGCTTTGAATGTTATCCTTTACAAAATCAGATACACTCTCTTTTTTTATGCTGCTCATACTTTATCCTATCTTCAGCTTCCTTTTTATAGTTTTCTACATTATCTATCATTGTATACTGGCGGTCATTCCTAATTGACGCTACTGCAGTTGTTCCTGAACCAGCAAACGGGTCTAAAACCAAATCACCTTCTTTAGTAAATAATTTGATAAACCAGGATGGCAAACCCACGGGAAATACAGCGCTATGGTTTTTATTTCCGCATTCTGTTGCCATATACAAAACATTAGAAGGATAGACCTTATCTTTCCCTAACCAATTGGACACATTCTTTCCGAAACCACTGCCCACCTTAGAATTATCCCTTTTTTTATCAGTTTCGCTTAAATTCTTTAGTCTTGATTCCGCCCAACTTCCAATTGGGGTCATAACCGCTTCTTGATACATATTAAATTCTTTTGTTTTATTAAATTGTAAGCACCTTTCCCAAGCATCCCTAAACCTATTTGACCACTTTCCTGGAAACGTATTTTTTTTATGCCAAATAAATTCTTCAGTCCAAACCCATCCCTGTTCTTTTAATCTTTTTATTAAATCTATAACATAGGTATGTCTTTCACCATTAAGAGCCTTTTCTTTAATATTCAATATAAAGGTTCCTGTTGGTTTTAAAACCCTAAGGAACTCTTTTGATTTAGGTAAAAACCATTCAACATACTCATCCGGATGTATCCCACCATAGGTATTTTTTCTACTGTCTGCATAAGGTGGGGAGGTAACTATTAAATCAAAGGTATTATCTAGAACTTGTTTTAATACCTCTTCACAATTTCCAACAAGATATTTATTTTCAATATTATTTAAAGACAATACCTTTTCTTCCGTTTGTAACAGGCTAGTTTGTTGCATTTTTCCTTCTTTAATAAAACTTAATTTTGTCCTGTTTTTTGATGGGTTTTAGGTTATTTAATTATTTCGCTTTAAACTGACGAAATGCGTTAAGCCCTGAGAGAAGTTTAGAACAACAACAAACTAGACAGTAATTTACCCATTAAGTATCTAACTATATAGAATACTGAAATTGTAATAAGAATTAAGATTGGAATGTATTTAGTGCCTTCTTTTTCCTTTCCTTTCAAGATTAAGCCTAAAACCAAGCCTGATAATATCGAGGTTGTTACAAGAGAGATTATTGAGAACATGACTACAAAATCAGTGCTTAGGGAAAATTGAGTGAAATTAAGAGGCAATGATGTTTTTAGGTTTTCAGCTATTGTTATTTCTGATAATACTTTTGTTAAAATCTCTATTAAAAATGAGCTTAAAGAGAATAATATTGGACCTCCCAAGCCAACTGCAGTGAAGATGAAAATGAAATACATTGAAACAGAGCTTCTTATTTTTTGTTCTACTATATTTTGCTGCCTTAGATTTTCAGCTGTTTGCTCTAATAGATTGGATAATTCTCCGCCTGATCTTAAGCCTGTTGTAATAAGCTGCATTGTTTTCCTTAATTTTTCTGATCTTATCTTGTTTCCAAAATCCAATAATGCTTTTTCTATTGGTGTTCCTAATGTAATGTCTTTTCCAACTCTGTAGATATCTTTCTGTAATGGTCCAAATTCAGGTCTTGCGCTTAATATTAATGCCTGATCTATTGTCATGCCGGATCTTAAATTTGAGCTTATTAGATGTAAAGCATCTGGAATAATTGCTTCAACCTCATAACCAATCTTATCTGCATGCAATACTAACAAAACATACTCATAAATCTGCAACAATATGAAGACAATAACAAACGTAATTAAATAGGGTATCCCTATGTAGGTTTTTGTTAAATAGCTTATAAAAAAACTGATTAATAATATTATAATTAAACTTATACCAAGAAATCTTTCAGCATTAAAGTGAAAATTATTGTAACTTAAAAGCTTTGAATACAACTCTCTTACTTTTTTTGGATATAAATGACCTAATAGTTTCATGTTAGTAATGTCGGCCTCTTTGTTTTTATTATACCTAAGAATAGTATCTGTAAAACAATGAATAAAGCGAATAATATCCAGAAGGCTATTTTTGTAGCAGAACTACCTAAAGATGTGAATGAGGATAATACAACTAAAAAAGTTATTCCTAAAGAAGGTAAGATAACTGCAATCAACATGTAGAACATTGCCAGTGGATTCAACTGTGAACCGTATTTTTGAATCTGGATAATTTGTTCATCTGAAATGCTTGAGATTATTTCCTTTAAAACTAACTGGAGATCTGAACCTGTTCTTATCCCATTAGCCAACTGCCAGATTGCTCTTCTGAAAAAAGGAGATGGATTTCTTGAGGCTAATTCTTCTATTGAATCACTTTCAGGTTTTCCTGCATTTATCTGCTTTACAGCTGATCTGAATTCTTTGCTTATCTCCCCATAGTCTTCATTTGATATTGTTGCGAAAATATTGAAAATAGGAACACCAGCATTTAATTGTATTAAAATACTGTTTAATGCGTTTAATAAGTTTCTTTCAATGCCTCTTATTCTTCTTGAGGCTAATAATTTTGGATAATATACCTGTTGCAGGAATATTAACAATGAGATTATAACTGGGGCTATTATTGAATAGATTAATGCTATTTCTAATTTAATGAATACTAAAATGTTTAGTAATAAAAGAAGCAATAATACGAAGAAAAAATTGACAAAGGATGCTGCAAGATAATGTTTGCTTTCTATTTCCTGATTTGATTGTATTAAATGAACTTTAAGGAATGGGAATAAGGAGTCTAATATCTCACCTATGCCTAAAAATGGTATTGATAGCTTGTCTATAATCTTCCATGGTAGTATTAAGAATGGTATTCTCATTTTTCCTCTTTTTTATTGAAATTTATTAAATTTCTAGTATTTTAATTGTTTCTCTTTGTATTTTTAGTATTAATTCCTTTATTTTCTTTAACTGTTGTAAGTCTATGCTTGTCTCAACACCATACGTAGAAAGTTCTCTGCTTTCCCTTATGGTTGGGTTTGTAATGTTCTTTTCAACATCGAGAGTGTCAAACTGAGTAATCAAATCTTTATCAAATTCAAGTTTTTTCTCGTTTATCAATGTAAGCAGAACCGTTATAGTGCAGGACTGATTTCTTGACTCGTAACCATATTTCGCTAGAATTGCTAGAAAGCAATGATAAATTGCATAAAAACCTATGTTCAAAGCCCAATCATATATTTTTAATCCTTCAAGAGTTTGCACTACACTATAATTATATTCGGATTTCTTAATATGCTTCTGTGCTAGACTTAAATCTGGCTTTGTTTTTGTAAGCCTCCTTTTATCCTTCAAACACCATTTCAAATGTTCGTCTATTTGCGACATTTTGTTATTACCTCTACATATTTTTCAGAGTTATAAAATACCAGATTGTTTGACAAGATACTATAAAAAACTTTGTCTTCTTTATTGGATAACATATCTTTTTCACTAATATCTACATATCTAATAGGTTTCTCGATTAATTCTGATCTTCTTATTTCATCCTTTATCTTTTTAACTTCTCTTGATTTTTCAGGGCTATACATAAGTAAAACATCTATATCATTAAAATCGTTATTTTTTATAGATGAACCAAAAACTATACCCATCTCAATACAACTCTTAAATTTTTTTAAACTGTGGGCTAATACCTGCAACCATTTAGGAAATTCATTCTCTTCAAGACTTAATATGTATCCCATAAATTTAATTGCTAGTTTGTCATCATAATTATAATAGAAAAGGATAGAATTGCCTAGTTCTTCTCGGACTAACAGTTTTTTGTCTGTTAAAAGATTGCATAATTTATTAGTATGGGTGTGATTAATCTTTAGTAGTTTAGCTAATTGTCTGGCATTATATTTATCCTTGTAATGCTTAAACAAGAATTTAATTATCTCAATTTCAATTTTTGTGAAGTGTATGTTATTAACAACCATATGTATTCTAAGAACATACATACTATTTAAACTTTTCGATTGGAAAAATCTTCTTTGAGCAATCTCTTTTAGGACTGAGATGAATTATTTTTTGTAAAATTAACCAAAATATATTGGGAATATTCTAAAAGAATTGTAATTTTTACAATATTTTTGTAAAAACTAAGAGGCTACTCTTTGGTGCAAAACAAAGTTTAAGTATCCATATTGCATATCTATAAGGTGTCTTAAAAGGACAATATTAGAAACCTTTATAAATGATACTATTTTAGTATCAGTTGATACCAAAATGGAAACGAAAATAAGAATTATCGGTGCTTTGGACAAGAATAATAAGGGAGTTCACATTAGGGAGCTTGCAAGAATAGTGAAAACCAGCTATAACAATACTGTTAGGAATATAAAAATACTTGAAAAGGAAAATGTCGTGAAAAAGGAAAAAGACGCAAATCTGATAAAGATAAAGCTAAAAAATAACCCTCTCACAATCGCATATTTGAATCAGGTGCATACTGACAATTTTTTAAAACTGCCCAAGAAAGTATTTAGCTCAATAAACGAATTTCTTGATGAACTACAGGAAAAACCACTCATTGCACTGATTTTTGGTTCATTTGCCAAGGGGAGTCATAAAGAAAATTCAGATATTGATATACTGTTAGTTTTCCAAAAGATAAATAATCAAACAAACATTGAAAATACTGCAAGAAGAATAAGTATGAGAACAAATACTAAACTAAGTCCTGTTTATGTTGGATATGAAAGCTTTGAAAAAAACTTCTTAAACAAGAATCACGATTTTTCAAATGAAATCAGGCAAAATGTAATAATCCTTTCAGGAATAGAGCATTATTATAGGATCTATTGGAGGTTTTTGGAATGAAATTTGACTAGATTTTTAGAATATAAAACTCAATTTTACTATCAAAACAATCTGTATAAGTAATTGATGAGTCTTTATTTTTTATCGTAACTATTTCTGGGACCTTTGTGTGGCCAACAATTTGGTGGTATCTTTCAATAAAACTATTACTTGTTTCTGAGATATCTGCCCAGGTTATTCCGCCTTGATCAATGCCGCCTCTGATTGCTCCGACTGTATGCAATATATCTCTTTTGTTTGTCTGGTTTACCCTGTTGAATATATCTGCTAGATTTTTATCCCTAAATTTTTTTATATCTATTTTATCTTTGAATTTTTTAAACCACTTTTTTGAAACTCCTGCATGAGTGAATAAGTAATTTTTATATTGAAATGCTACTTTGAATAGTCCCTTATTTTTCCTAAAAACTGAGCTTAATGATTTTTGCATTTCAATCCTGAAACCAGTGCATAAATAATCAGGGAAATAGAGATATTGAATGTCGTGATTTCCGAGCAATAAGATTACTTTATTATTCTTTTTTCTTAATTCAATTATTTCATTTAAATTTTGGAATATTTTCTTGTTTGGATATACGTAGTCATCAATGTAATCCCCAAGAAATACATATAAATCTGCCTTTTTCTTTATAGCTTCTTTCCAATAATCTTTCCCATGTAAATCGCTTATAACAATAATTCTCATATCTGTATATAGTATCTTGTGTTTAATAAAATTTTGGATTCATAGATAATTTATTAAATTGCCTTTAACACTAAAATTTAATGAAAGTTTTGTTTATATGCCGAGGGAATAGGTATAGAAGTCCAATAGCTGAATTTTTGTTTAATCAGATGTATCCTCAACATAAAGCCTTTAGTGCTGGAACTAATTTTAAGCGTTTAATAGAACATTTGCCGAAGAAAACCATCTTAACACTAATGGAAGACGGATTAGATGCTTCTAGAGAAAGACCTAAACTTGTTACGAAAAAAATGGTAGATAACGCTGATAAACTCATTGTTTTATGTGAGAAAAAATACTGTCCTGATTTCATTTTAAACTCTAAGAAAGCTGAGTTTTGGGATGTCAGAGACCCTGAATATAGTGGTATTCCTGAAGTAAACAAAGTGAAGGAAATAATAAGAAATAAACTAAGAACTATGTTTTCTTAGCTTTTGATCTGAATTCTTATTTTATTTTTTGATAATTAACCATTATTCCTATGTTTTTATGATTATTTTCCTTATTTCCCTCCTAAATCTTTGTGCTCTCTCAAGTGAAGTTTTTGCTTTTGATTTTACAAGTATTTCCCCCATTTCATAAGTAAAATCTCCTCTTTTGTTCTTCTCAAAGAAATAATCTTCTATAAGTTCGTCTGCTTTTTGTTTACCTAAAAGCTCGGTTGCATCTTTTTTAGCTTCTACAAAATCGTTAAGTAGTTCTTTTTGTAATCTACCTGTCAAGTAAAAATAAGAGACTAAAGTGTCAAAAGTTACTGCATGAATTGAAAGGTTTGTTTTTATCCTTATCCCCTCACTTTCTAATAGAGCTCTTGTTATATAGAACATACAATAATAACTTGCATTTACTACCCAAAGCAATCCGTTAAAGCTTGTAAATCCGAGAAATTTCTGTTTTTCAGTGTCTTCGGATATTTCGTATAATGCCTTTGCCGAGTCCATAGAATTATCAGCATTTTTAAGAAAAAATTCCGTATGTTCGGGTTTACTTTTGGTTTTGATAACCCCCTCAGTTAAATATTGTTTTACTCTTTTTTCTGCTTCTTTGAGTTTTTTAGCTTCTATCATTTAAGTTCGCCCTCTTTGGATTAATCTATAAAATAATTCTGCCCCATATAAAATTATGTGTTTGTTTAGAATTTCATTTATTACATTCATTTCATCACGATTAGCAAGCATTTCATAGACACTCTCAAAGCTTATAACTCTTTCTTCGAAAGGTAGATCATAGTCTGTTGCAATATTGTGGAGGAATCTTTCATGAAAACTGATTTTGTCTGCGTTATCAACGATTAAAAGAATATCAATGTCTCTAGGTTTATTTGAATTTATTATTGAACCAAACACAAGCAGGATAAAGTTATCTTCTTTGATTTTATTGATAACTTCCTCTGCAAACAATTTGAGGTCTTTGTATTTATCTTTGCTTAACAACTCATCTCTTTTTAGATACTCAACTAATGTAAATGTTTCATGATGAACTTTATAGTTTAAGATAAGATTTTTGTGTTTATCATGTAGGACTATTTTATTTTTTATTAATGGTTGGATAGCTTTGTGAGTAAGGGATACGTGCATATTTAGTATTCTGGCTACTTCTCTAAGTGTAAAAGACTCGGTTATATGTCCTGTAAATACTTGAAGTATCTTGGCTGTCGATTTATTTATCCACATATGTTCACCTTTATATGGACATATGTTCACTTAATGGTATATAAAGGTTCCGTATTATTTATCAACAATAACAGAATCAAAAGTTTAATTCTTTCCCAAATAATAATCCTTAATTGCATTTCCAAAGCTGTTTATGTCTCTTGTGTTGCTTTTAACTAATTTATTCAAGAAATCTTCTTTTTCTTTTAAATTATTTTTAATTTCTGATTCTGTCATCCCAGTATGTCTTATTATTTCTTCAAATAATTTATCTCCTTTGTTTTTTACTTCGATCTTGTCTGTTCCTGCTTTCCATATGTAAAGAAGATTTGGCTTTACGCTTACATCGTCTTTTTCGTAATTAACTACAAATTCTGATATCTGGCTGACTCTTCTTATGCCTTTTCTTCTGTCTCTGAACATTACAATGTTTAAATTAACAGCTTCCATAAGATTTCTTGGAACATTTATTGGTGGGTTTGTAAGTCTTTGGATTGTTTCTTGTGATGTATTTGCGTGCAAAGTTGAATATACAGAATGACCTGTATGCATTGCTTCAAATAAGACTCTTGCCTGATCTTTGGTTCTTATTTCTCCAACTATTATTCTGTCAGGCCTCATTCTTAAGGAATTGACCATTAAGTCTAACATATCAACTGCACCTTTTCCTTCTTGGTTTGGCTCTCTTGCAACTAAAGGTGACCAGTATAGGTTCGGTGAAAGCAAAATCTCTTGTGTGTCTTCTATTGAGACAATTCTTTGATTGGGGGGTATAAATGGAGTTATTGCGTTTAAAAAAGAGGTTTTACCTGAGGCTGTTGCACCTGAAACAATAATATTTAATTCATATTCCATTGCAAGCCATATTAAAGAGAAAATTTCTGCGTTTCCTGTTTTGTTTTTTATTAGGTCAACTACTGTCCAAGGATCTCTTGAGAACTTTCTTATTGTAACTGTATTTCCTTTTGTTGAAATTGGATAAAGAACTGCATTTGCCCTGTCTCCTGAGACTAAATGGGCATCTAATAATGGATTTAATGTAGATACCTGTCTGCCTGCTCTTCTTGCTATAATATTAGAGTAATTTAGAATTTGAGCTTCATTTGAAACTCTTACATTTGTCTCAAGCCAGCCGTAAACTTTATGATAAACACGTATTGGTTCTGAGGATGAATTTATAACAACTTCTTCTATGTTTCCATCATTTAACAAAAATTCAACTAACCCTAAACCTAAAGTTTCCTGGACTAATCTACCAATAATAACTGATCTTGTATCTTCATCTATTTCTCTTACTTTATTTTTTAATATTTCGTTTGCATTAGTAATAAACTTGGCTTTTAGATTGTTTATTTCCTTAGGATCTAAGATTTCTGAAAAAGTAACATTAACTCTTGCTATTAATTCTCTTTTTATATTTTCCATTAATGCGTTTGTTGCTGGCGGTAATTCAGGAATTTTAATAAAATATCCTTTATTTAGACTAGTGTCTATCATTACTTCTGCCTGAATACCGTCTGATGCTATCTTATACTTTTCCATCTTATTTCAGGTTCTCCTATTGGTGGATAGTGTATTATGGCTAAACCGCCTTCTTCTAAGATTTTACACCATTCTTCTGCTTTTTCTCTTGTAACATTAAAGTTTTGTGATACTTTGCTTAATTTTATGTTTTTTTCCTTAAATAAAAAATCGTATAAGTGATCAACATCTGTTAGTTTCTTGAAGTTTTTCATCGGTTCCAAGTCTTCTTCAATTTTGTTTGGTTGAGAATTGTTAAATTTAAATAAACCTTCTTTATTTTGAGTGAAATTATGTTCTAGAGTATATAAAATTCCAATTAAAGAGATTATACCTGAAATTGTTATGAATAATAAATAAGCTGTTCTGTTTAGGATTAATTCCCTTTCTAATAGTAATCTTAAAAGAACTACAACTAAAAGGTAAATAATAAGATAATATCTCATCTTTGTTTTTTGTTTTGTGCTGAATTCAGTCATGATAAAAAATGTAATTGTTAAGACAGCAATTATTATTGCACTGTATGTATAGTTTGGATTGTTGAAAAAAGCAGCAAGGAATACTGAAATGAACAATATTATTGAGTAGAATTTCTTCATTAAAACTGCTTTGTTTAATGAATCTTTATTTTTAATAACTGGTTTTTTGTGTTTGTAAATTAGTCTTATTATTAACGATAAAAATAAGATACTTAAAAGAATACTGCCGAAAAATTTAGCGTTTTTATAGAAGAAAATGAGCATTACTATGGCTATTAAAAGCAAGAATACTATATAAACAGCCATCTCTTTTTTTTCCATCTTGTTACTATTTCACCTTACTGATTTATATTTGTTTTTAATTTATCTTTACGCTTCCTGAGTGATATAAACCCCCTTTATTTGTTGTATATGCGTCTTTGAAAAACAAATCTGTATCATTTGAATATATTTTTAACTTATAAGTCATACTTGAATTACCTATATAAAATCTTCTATTTTCTAAGTAAACATTAGCTGTTGAGGTTGTAGTGACAATATCCAAAATATTCTTATTGTAAACGTCTACAAATTCATCTAAATAGCATGTTCCGTTGTCTGCTTCTGCCTTTACTTTAAATTTGAAATTTCCTGGTTCTAACTTATAATTACAGCCTGTTATTTCCCCTGTTAGTTTAATATCTAATTCTATGTTGTCTATTTTGTTTATAATTAAATAATTTCCATAAGTTTCATGTGTGTAAATACTACTATCCTGGAATTCTATGGGTATTCTTGTAAAGGATGTTAAATTTGTGGTTATCCATGGGATGTTTTCAATTATTAACAATTCATTAAGTTTTTCTGCGAAAGGTAATAATTTATTTGTATATGGATAAGCTTCTGTGAATTCTATATAATTTTTTTCTGAAGAGATATTTAAATTGCTGTTTTCGTTGAAGATTAGATTAATGCTTTTTTCCATTGAAGAATCTAAATTTAAAGTTAACTGGTTTTCTGCAATCAAGTGCATTATAGTATCGTGAGATAACTGGTTTTTGGTTAGTAATGTAATCCCCACTATTAAAATCCCTGCCAAAACTACTATTCCTAATGTGATAACTATTCCTTTTGCCATATGTTGTATGTTATTACGCTTAAGCCGTTTCTTGTTTTTATTATTGCATAGCCTGAGTAATAATCTTCTTTGTCTTTTTGATCGCCACTTTCTATTACACCATCTTTTGTTTTTATTTTGTAACTAAATTTATAGTTTTTTGGAAGAATTTTATGAATTTCATTATTAATAATTATTTTATCAAGATCATAAAACATTTCCTTTTCATTCATTACATTTATTAAATCTCCTGCAATTGTTCTTAGGGTTATACTTGAAGAATTAAATTCTGTGTTAAAAGAAAGATTAAACGTAAGTATTATTGCAGTAACTAGAGTGATGGCTACGATGGCATCTAAGGTGTAAATAAAGCCTTTACCAGACTTTAAATTGTATTTGTGCATATTTACCTCCTAAAAGTGCTATTCTGTTTACTGCAACAGCTTCAAGATCAATATTTGTTATTCCGTCTGTTATTGTGGTGTTATCAACCTTTATAGTTAAAGTGTAATTAAAATCATTTATATTAAGCAATTCTTTCTTTTTTTCATATGATAAATTCCTAAATTGATTTAATTTTTTGGAATCTATTAAATTTGGAGATTTTATTAGTGAAGGAATTTCTACATTATTTTGATCCCAGTTTGTTGGAAAACCATGGCTATATAATAAAATATTTGTCGATTCAATTGCTTTTATTAATTTATCTTCTGTTTGAACTCTGTCGTTTATCACTTCTGTTGGAAGGTCAATATAAGACAACAACACTGCAACTAAGCCGAAAGCTATTACAAAAGCTATTACAAGATCTATCATTGCAACCTGGGCTTTATTGTTTATCAATTTTAACTCCATTTTCTGTTTTTGAAATTATAAATTTTCCTTGGTCTAACTGGTAAAGGATCTTGTCTATATTTTTGGTATATGCATAACAAAATGCTTTTTTTGCATTAATCAAACCATTGTCTCTGCTTATTTCGTGACTATAATCTATGTCTAATTCGGTTTGATAACCAAATACGGATGTTAGGAATAAAAAAGATGAAAGTTTAATACAGGATTCCCTGTTTGTAAGATAACCTCTTGAGGTGTTAATGTCATCCCCTTTCATTATTGAGATTAAAAATACAACTGTAAAGAGAAAAAAAATTATTAAAATGCTTATAAGAACTTCAATACTTGCCTGGGCTTTATTGTTTAACATCCACACTTACCTCTCCATTATTAAGGCCTTCAATTATAAGAAAATAGGTTCCTGGGGCTATGGGTAAACTTCCTTTTATATTAACTGCTTTTGATGTTTTGAAGATTTCTGTCTTGTTTCCATAGATTAAAAGATCTAATTGTATAGTGTTGTTTTGAAGAACTGTTAGGTTTGATGTTCCTCTTGGGATTGTTACTTTTAATTTTTCCCTGTTTCCAGATCCTAAATTATAAACGCTATCTATTTTTCCGACTATTAAACTGACTGTATTGTCTGCTTGGACAGCTTTCAAATTTGTGCTTATTTCCCCTAAAGCGTAATAAAATAAAGGGATTAAAAAGGCTAGCATAACACCTATCAAAATTAGGTATTCAACACTAGCTTGTCCTCTTTTTTTCATTTTCAAACACTTTATATTAAAGATTGCAGATGTTTATATAGTTTTTTATTACGATTTAGTTTAATTTTTGAAAAATCAACTCGAGAAACCTTTAAATATTGGTAAATTAATAGCACTTTATGCAAAATAAAAGAGGTCAGGCAGCTTTAGAATTTTTAATGACTTATGGCTGGGCTATTTTAGTAGTCTTGATCGTAATTGGTATTTTATGGTCTTTAATTGGAAATCCTGCGGATATATTAGGTGACAAATGTATACTGCCTGCTGGTTCTACTTTGTTTTGTGAGGATCAGAAAGCAGAGGCTGGAGTTGTAACATTGTTAATAAGAAATGGCTTGGCTGAAACTATTAATGTAAATGCTGTAGAATTAGTTGATAAACAATGCAAGGATACTACGTTTACACAACCGTCTATTGTTCCCGGTGGTGCAACAACTTATATCGT
>CAYIHC010000003.1:0-4080 GCA_964363105.1 Candidatus Woesearchaeota archaeon
TATGAAGGATTTTTGTCTTTAATATTCAAAAAAACAAGATTTTCATAACTTGCACCTAAATCTTTTAAGCCAGTTATCAGATTTTTAATTCCAACATCTCCTACATAAATTTTTTTGGGAGAAGTTATTTTTTCATTAAGAGACTTTGAGTATCTATCCACAACATAGAATAAGTAAGCTTTTTCGAAATAACTTACAAATCTTTTGGCGCTATCTACTGAAATTTTTAATATTTTTGCGATTTTATTGTAGCTCATTGGCTTTCCTACTCTCTGACATAATAAAACAAAAAGCTCCTTTATTGTTTTTTCTGCAGTTATTTTGTGGTAAGCAATAATGTCTTTGTAAATAATACTTTCTACTAATTCGTTTAAGTAATCTTTATCCTCTGTAATCACATAAAAAGGAACACCCCCTACCCTCAGATAATCCTTAAAATAGCTCTCCAATTTAGCATTATCTGATTTAGATATTTCTGCTTCTTTGAAAATCAGAAATTCTTGAAAATTTAAGGGCATCACTTCAATAGTCTTTGTTCTTCCTGTTAAGTTTGCTTTTTTATCCCTCATCAAAGTTGCAATTGAAGAAGAACAGATTATTTTTATATTTTCATTATCATAGATACTCTTTAATTCCTGCTCAAAATTTTCCCTATATGAAACTTCATCCAAGAACAAATAGAAAAAATCTGTGGAGGATTTTTTATGTATTTTTCTAAACTCTTCTATCAAATAATGAATGCTAAATTCAAGAAGGTTAAATGAGTCTAAACTTACAAAAAAAATATCATCTTGTTTAGTCTTATTCTCTAAAAGATATTTTATTGTTTGCTTAAGTATTGTAGTCTTACCTATCCTTCTAAGGCCTGTTAAAATAAGAATCTCTTTTGATTTTAAATTACTTAAAATTTTTTTTAAATATTTCTCCCTGGGATAGTTTTCCTCTTTAAATTTACCTTCCCACCAAGGATTCTGCTTAAACAATTCTGCTTCTATTTCCATAATTTACCTTAGTTTTCACCCTTTTTAAACTTTACGATGGCATCGTATAGTTCCTCACCTTTCTTTACGATAGTGTCGTATAGTCAAAAACAGCTTAGTTTTTTCATAAGTGTATTTTAGAAATTGAAGATATTATTTCTTAGACTTTCCAAGAACAAATCCAATTAGTCCACATAGAATAACCAAAAGAACAATAAAAGAAGAATGGTGTATTAAATTATAAATACAAGTTTAGTGAACTCTGTTTTTGTTCAATCTCTTTTTTAGGCATTCTAAATATTTTATTAAAAATATCTATGGCTATACTCTTTTTGCGACCATAGCTATTAAAAAACTTTTCTAAATCATTATAGAAAATAAAATTCCAGTTATCCTTAATTAAGCTTTCTTTTAATAGAGGTTCTTCTAGTTTTCTATAAAGTAAATTTTCTCTTTCTTTAGGAATAATAATGATTCTTTTTATATTATGTGGGATGTTTGATCCTCTAACAATAGCTTCAGTTATTACAGTAGTATTTTCTACCTCAAATTCATACTTAACTCTATCTTCATCAAGCCAGATTACATCAATCTGCTTTACTCTATCCAAATTAGTTACAGGTATAAATCTAAAATTTAGTCTCTTATTGTTTATTAATGAAGATAATTTTACTTTATTATAAATTTCTCCCTGTTCCCTAACGCCAATCCACACATCAAATCCAGCCTTCTGTCCTAAAACACCTAAAAAGTAAACCATTTTACTATGTTCACTTTCTCTAACTTTTACATTTGGTTTCAATACCCATTTACCATCTGACGTAGTGTCTGCGTATTCTTTCAATATATCCTTAATATCTTGTGTATCTGGTGTTAAGGCGTTTGGAAATTTTATAAATATTTCTTGTAAAATATCATCAAAAGAAACTTTAACTTTACTATGTAAAACATCAACAACAGCGGTTTCAACTCTATCTCCTAAAGGCACAAGTTCCAAATAAGGGATTAATTTTGGATCCTTAAACCACCATTTTTTACCAATTGTTTTCCCCTTATTATCTTTGACATTTACTAAAGTAAACTCATCTTCAAGATGCTCTTTCATTATCTCATCAGGATCCTTCTCCCCACTTAATAATGCTCCTTCTTGTTTAAGCTCAACAATAATACTATTGAGTATGTATTGATAGATTGTAGGTTCCCCTCTTTCTGCCAAGATTCTTTTTGCGGCCTCAACTACAATCCGTTCATACCTTTCTTCACTAATTTGACCTTCAGTTAATTTCGTTTCAGCTTCTGGTTTTTTGAATCTAATATAATAGTCCCCTACCGCAGAGCCATAAGGTTGTAGTAATCCTTTTGCTGAAGGTCTTGCTGGTGGCTGATAAACAATTTTTTCCAAATCAAATCCAGTTAAAACAACTGCCTTAATAATTGATGTCCATACTTTAATATCTGTGCTGTGAAAAGTTACAGTCATATATTTGCCCCTTTTTAGAACATCATAAACTTGCTTAAATGCAGCAGTAAGCATTTTGTGGTAAAAATCAAAATCCTTATTTTGTTGTTTATTTATTGTAACCTCATCTTTATAGTTTAAATCAAATTTCAACCAAGAAGCCCATAATGTGCTTAATTCAAAATATTGAACTGCACCACCATAAGGAGGATCAGTAAAGACATAATCAACAGAATCTTTTGGAATTATTTGAGTTAATTCTAAAGCATTGTGAGTTTTTAAAAAAATATTTGCTCCATCATGTAATTCTTCAAATTTTTTAGCTTCTTTGTAGTATTTTATCTGGTTGTTTGAATCTGTTTTTCCATTAACAATTCCCTGTGTTCCAGTTATAGCACTTTCGAATAACATCCATACGTTTGATTCCATGTTTATTGGTGGAACCCAGTAACTTTGTAAAGCCCAAAAGGAAGTTGCACTAAACTTACCCCAGTGACCTTTCCCACCCGGTTTTGCAACAGGACACATTTTACTTGCTAAGTGAGACATAGAAGTAAAAGCAAATTGAAATATCTCTCTTAATTTTTGTTCTTTGATTTTTTCAAGGTTATTAAACAATATCGAAAGAGCTATTAGGTTTCTTTTTGTGAATAGTTCAGGAATAGAGTCCACCCTTTCTTTTTTCATGAAACAGTTAACATTATAAGCTAACCTTGTTGTAGGATACCAATAAGGAATATCCATTTTTTCAATCTTTTTTACTAATTTTAAATCTTCTTCATCTGGCCTCTTAGCATTTCTTGCTTTACAGATATTGCAATAGTATCTTACTTCAAAAGGCTCTGCTTTTTCTCTGTTCCAAATTGTAGCGAGTGTTAGAGCAGTATTGCCACATTTCTTACATTTAGTTTTATACATTTCATTAATCTCATTTTCACAATCTGCTTTAATTTCCTCAAATGTTTTTTTTATAAGATTAATATCAGCAGGCATAGCAGTCATTCTCGTTACAAACGTAGAAATTGGATTCAAATCAATTCCAACGCCTTTCCTTCCCAACTTAATGGCTTCTATTGGTGTTGGACCAGAGCCACAAAAAGGATCTAAAACAATATCTCCCTCTTTTGTATAATTCTCAATATATTCAGAAACTACATTGTGAGGCTTCCTAGCCCAGTATTTATGCATAAGATACATCGAAGTGTGAGGTTTAGCTACAGTAGCATAATTAATTTGCTCAATCTTTTGTTTTACTATAGATCTCATTATAATTAAATAAAACTAATTGGTTTATTAATGTTTTTCTTTTTGTCTTACTTTTCCAATAACAAATCCAATCAAAGCTCCAACTCCAAAAAGATAACTGATAACTACTACAAAACCAAAGATATTTACAAAAAGACTATTTTCAACAAATGAAGAAAGTAAGAACATAAGAGGTGTAAGAGGCAACACTAAAAGAGATACAATTCCCTGAGCAAAGTTACCAAATGGCAAATATTCCCCCTTACAACTTTCAGGGATACAAGGTCTGGTGCCACCAAAAACACCATACATAGACAAAACCACAATAACTGCCAAAAAAATTAAACCGCCTTTCACCCAAGATTTCATTTTACTTCTTCACCTTATATTTTCCAA
>CAYIHC010000003.1:4180-18116 GCA_964363105.1 Candidatus Woesearchaeota archaeon
AAAAGCATCAAATCCTTCTGGAGCACTACAGCCCGTTCCGTCTTGACTTAATCCAATACATCTAACAGGTATGAAGAAAGATCCGATAACTAATAACAAAACACCAATAACAAATCCAATCAATCCCCCTTTAACCCAAGAATTCATTTATTCCCTCATTTAGATTTATTTTCTATCAAACTCCAAATTATATAAACAAAAACCCCAGGAAACAATAAAGTAACCAATTGCATCAGTATATCTGAAAAAGAAGTAGATTCAAGACAAGAACAACCACTACTATTCTGTTCAGGGATTATATTAAGAATAAAAACTTTTTCACAATCACTTCCTTTAAAACCATTTGGACACGGATAAAAATACAAAGCCCTAGAGTTAGTAGAATCCAGCATCAGAACATACCAAAAGATTATAACTCCTATAGAAATAATAATCTTCAATATCCCAGGTTTAAAGTTCATAATCTTCCCTCTTAAAGTTTATCTCGCTATAACATCAATCTCTTTCACTAATAAAGCAGGATCAATCTCCTGCACAGCATTTATAGTAAATTCTTTCCTCTTAAACATATCATTCATCTGCACCTTCCCTATAAAAGTAAACTGTTTCCCATTAACCTCATTCTTTATCTTTTCAAATCCGTTTAAATCATCTTTTAACAATTTAGTCTCATCAATACCAAGACCTAATACTCTTGCAGCATTCTCTCTAAACGCTGTTGCTCTTATGTTTTCAGTTCCATCATCAAAATAAACATTCAAAATAGGCACAAAAGTCCCGCTTACAAACCCATGCATAGAACAAAAACTCCTTCCCTCTTTAAGTTCAACTTTTTTATTGCAATTACTGCAGGACTCATAAAATCTCGGCTCAAAAACCTGCACAACAGTTCCAGTTATACTTACATTTGAATCATTTTCCATTAATTCTACAATTTTTTTCTTAATAACTATAGATTCTTCCTGTTCAACCACATTCCCAAACTTAACACCCTTTGGATTTAAATCTATTTTTGCACCCTTCCCTAAATGAACTTCCTTTTTCCCGTTATTTTGTCTTGTCCCACCCCCAGAAACATGTAAAATAGACCCGCTAGGCACTAAACCCTTAGCTACATCCTCAATTATGGCTTCATCCCATATAACTAGTCTTGTTGCCTGAGTATCATCTCCTACAATCAAATTAGCCACTCTTCCGCTTCTTCCATTCTTATTATAAGATCTTATTGCATCTATCTTTAACAGCTTGCAATTAAAAGAAATATTCCTCATCCCCTCTCTTAATTCCTCAATTTTAAAATCTTTTCCAGAATAATCCTCAAAAACACCGACTCCAAGCTCATTTGCAATTATATGTAAAGCCCCGTTCCTGCTTATTAAATCAGATAGCTTGGATAATTTATCATTTACTCTAGAATTAATCTCAACTTCACTTAAACCCTTCTCTTTCCTTATCTTTTCTACGATTTGTTCGTATGTTAGCTGCGAAATCATTTTAGAGATTCCATAAAACAGATTATATTTAAATACATTATTGTTCTGCAGTTATACGTCCACCGAAAAGTGAAAAAACTTTTTTACTATCCTACTTATGAACTAAAAATTTTATATTAAGAGGTTTAATTTCACCCCTATAGAATATACTTTTTCCAGTATTTATGTCTATTAGAAAATACCCTCCTAAATCCTTTATATTAAACTTATAGCCTTCGGATTTAAAGCAATCAACAAATTTATTAGGAATAGAACATTTCTCTATACTCAACCATATATTTTTAAATAAATCAAAATCATTCAAATCTACCTTAAAAGAAGGTTTAATGTCTACCCAAACATTTATCTCTTCAGTCTCATTAATTAACCTTATAGCCTCTTTTTCCCCTTCTATCGAATTATCCGTTATAATAACCTCTTTGTCTTCAAATACCTTATATTTTTTATCTTCTTTTGCATAATTATTAATTAATTCATTGAAATTCTCCAAAAATTCCTTTTTCAATTGTTCTCTTAAATCAGGTCTGCATTTGTTTACACCCAAAACAAACCCATTTATAAAACAACCATTCGGAATATCATAGCTTTTACTCCAGCCAGCTTTGTCGCTTAATCCCCATAAGCTTTTTTTATAAGCCTCGGACCCAAAATAATTTAAATTGAAACTCATCTCATCAGCTTTTTGATAAATTTTTATTAATTTTGCTTCACTTCCACCATAATAAACACCGCCTAATGTATCCTTAGCTATAATTCGATAATCAATTAAGAAGAATATAGCTATTAAAAACCCAACAGCTGCGATTGTCATCATCCATCCCTTTTTATGCATTTGAATTCTCCTTATGATAATACTTACAAGTCAGCAAATTAATCTCTACAAAACCGTCATAATTCATACTTCTTATACTTGTTAAACCACTCAACCCTTTAGGATTCCATCTATCTGAGCTTAAAGTCTCGCAGAACTCACCAATATTTACATTAATACTTAAACTATCTTCATCAATATTTTCTTTAATAGTAAAAGTTGGGTGATAGCCTTCAGGTGTATCCGAAAACATACCATAAGAAATAATCTTACTATCGCCTGAAAAAGAAGTAAACTTATATTCAAAAGATAATCTTCTCGTGAAAACAATACTGTTCTGCTTAACAAAATTAGAAAATAGATCCTGTCTTGTTATTGTAAATAGCGTGAATAACACATCATCAAAACCATTGATTAGTTTATTACGTTGCCCATCATATATTAGCACTTTATTCTGCACATATAAAAAATCCATCACATTACTCTCTTTGTTTAAACCAAATACAGAAAATTTGTTCCAGGTTTCATCATCATAATCTAAACTTCCTAAAGGTGTATTTAAAAAAGCAATTAAATCACTTTTTACATCTATAGAAGCTATCTCTTCAAAGCCCTTGTCTATATCTCTCCCAAATTGCCCCATTGAAAACATTAAAAAGAATATTCCAACAACTAATAAACCAGATCCTAGCATAATGTCCATCATCTCGTCAAAGCTTCCCTTTTTTCTTAATTTAATCACCATACTCTAACCTCATTTGCATTAACCTTAAACCATTGTCATCAACCAAAACCAAAGCAGAATCATCTCTTCTTTTATAACCCCCAATTTTATTATGAATTTCTTCTTTTACTATTTTATCCTTATCATATAAACGGATTTTAACAGACTTTCCAATCTCTTTTGTGCATTCGCTTAATCTATCTGTATTAAACTTATTTAAATCAATTACAGGAAGATTATACTTTTCAGACCTAAAACAAGTTTTACTGTTTACTAATCCATATTTAATTGCACTACCCTCAATAAAATCCTTTGTCATTAATGATTTCTCTCTTGCATTTACCACAACAGAATATATCATGAGAAAAACAAAAGTAAGAAAAACACAGGCTACAAAAATATAAACAGCATTTCTTCCTAAATCATAATCCGCTCTTTTGTTTAATAGCATGTTCCCCCTCAAAAACTCTTAAAACCCCATTTTTCTTTTCAACTACAATCTCTTTTAAACCCAATCTGCTGATATAACCAATGTTTTCATTAATTATAACATCATTGCCATCAGTAACTATATTTCCCCTGCTTAAATAAACAATACCTGAATCAAAATCCTGATTTTTAACTATAGTTTTACCTAAATTAATTTGACTGATTAAGGAAATAGTATATCCCCTCCCCCCAACACCTAATGTATTAAACAAAGCATACAACAATACAAAAATAAAAAATAATCCACCCAATACTCGCCATAAATAACCCATTTCAAGAGCCGGAGATCCACCTTTTTTTTGCATAATCAAATCTAAGAATCAATATTTATATAGGTTTCTAAGCATTTTCAGTTATATCCTTTTCCTGTTCTTTAAAACCTTTTTCATACAAACATAATTTATCAGGATTATTAGGGTCTCTTCCAAAATAAACTTCATCAGAAGCTAAACTGCTTTTTGACTCAAGTTTATTATCAAGAGCTATTTTCATTGATTCGCTAAAAGCTATTCTTCCTTCCCAATATTCATCTCCTTTTTGAACATCTTCTACACCATCGGTTATTTCCAGATCATTCTTAAACAGATTTTCTTTCAAGGGATAAACCCCGATATTATCACTTCCATAAATATCCCACAAGGTAATTAATAAGTTTGGATAATGAACCCCGTTAAAACAAGGTGAAACAAATTCATCCTTATTTAGGATTATACCTCTATAAACCAATTGCCCCTGCCAGAAGAAAGAAACAAATAAGATTAAGTTTAATCCATCTTTATGTATATCAAAAACAGGAGCAGATCTTATTCTTAAAATGTTATTGTCTAAAACTCCAACGCTATGTATACTTAACCTATTCAACATATTCCTTTCATTAACACTTACATAAGAGGTTTTAGCACTTTCGAGATTTTCATTTAAAACCCTTGTTACAGATTCTAAAGTTTCAAGATTCAAATTAGGTTTTTCACCCTTCCATAAGTTAACTACATTAAGATTGGGATAATAAGTAATGCCAATAGGAAATTCGTCGAGATTATTTTCAAATTCATTCAAAGTTGGATTAAATGCACCTAAGGTTTCTTTTTGTATATACCTCTTAACGGACTGTAATAAAAAGTATTTTAAATTAGGCACAGAATATCTGGTCGAAACAGAAGGTCCACCTCTCCCAAAAAAAGATCCACCTAATAAAAAAGGACAAGAAATAAATTCTGAAGTTGTTTTATCTGTTTCACCAACTAAACAAGAAGAAAGAATCGTCTGATCAAATCCAATGCATTTTGCACTTCTGCATTTAAATACAGAAAAAGATCCGAAGAGCCCGTCGCTGTCCAAACCACCACACTCACAAACACAGCTCTTTCCATTACATATATCCGCTTCAGGTTTAAGAATAATAAAATTATACCCCCAGTCTTTTGAAAAAAACTTAAAGGCATTCTGCCCTTTGTTATCAAATACAGCAATTGGCTTTTCAAACCCGCATTCAAACTCAACAATCTCACCAGGATTATCTATTGCCCCTTTAATTCCCTTTTGCAACAATGAAAAACAATCAGGCTCGATCCAAAACAAACTAAGAAAATAAACAGCTATAGCCACAAAAACAATGGTTAAAAAAATCCCTACCAAAAAGCTTAAACTTTCAGTTTGTCCTCTTTTAAAAAAAATTACCATCTATCTTTAGTAAAGTTTAGCCTCCTTTAGAAGTCTTCCATATTCCTATTATATCACTAAAAAACTGATTTATTCCTTGCCCAAACTTCCCGCTAAAACCATAAATAGCAATTAAAACAATAACTAAAACAACCAAAGCAATAGCAGCAACCACAATCCAGTTTATTTCTAATTCCCCTTTTTTAAACATAAATAAAATACTAAAGAACCAGCTATATAAATATTTTTATGTTAAGATCCAAATAGAGTATCTCGAAATTGCCCTATAATCCCTTATTTATCGAGATATCCAATAGTTATTATTTTTGTTGTTTATACTTAGCAGTCAAACCAAATAGAAATCCTACTAAAGATCCTAATAAAACAAAAATTAAGTCAGATATTGCAATAATTATTGGATATAATAAAAAAATATAATCTGAAAAACAACCATAATGCCCACATCTGCTATAAACATCAGTTACATTTAAAAGTCTAGCCAAAAAACCAAAAATCAAAACAATCAAAAAATTGATTAGACAAGACAGAAAGAATCCGATAGACGCACCTTTTTTCCAGGAAGGTAACTTAATATTTCCAGTAAATAATCTCCCTTCTTTTAAAAATTTTATAAATCTTATTATTCCATACACAGCTACACCACCATGCAAGCCTACAACAAAAACAGTAAGAAGTTCGACAATATAAAAGGTAATCATTTCAAACTGAAGAAGTCCAGAATCATTTGTAAAATCCGGCAATTTCCATGAATATCTAACACCATGCACACTATGTAAACCGCTTAATATAACTAAACCAACAACCATAAGGATTCCAATAACAAGTCCGGTTTTAAGCCATAATTCCATTTTTCAAACAAACATCCTGTTCTTATCCGCATATTACTTTACCACAATCAACACCCAGTTCAACAACATTCGCACTCGCAGCACTAGGATCATTGCTGTTAGTTATTAAATCTTTCACTCTAGTGTTACTATTACAAACATAGAATACATCCTCAGCATCCTGCTTTCCATTTTTATTCTTATCTAAAGTCTTAAAAGTATTGCAGAATCCAGACTTACTTCCCTGATTACAATATAACTCACATTCATTCCTCCATAAATTAAGCTGCTGTTGATTTACCTGAACAGATTCAGGAACGCCTCTTAATAATCTCTCAGCCCCGCCAGTAAAAAACACTAAGGCTATAACCAAAACAACTAAGCCTATAGCTGCAATTATAATAAAATTCAATGATAATTCAGCCCCTTTTTTACCAATTTTCATAAAACTTACATTACAGTTACATATTTAAATATTTCTAATCTAAACTAATCGATGAAAAAGATAAATTTAGGTCTGCCAAACATTGAAATGTTAACAAAAAAAGGATTTAAATGCCTTGACTTACATATGCATTCCACATTTTCAGATGGCACAGCAACTCCTGAAGAAATTGTCTCAATAGCCAAAAAAAAGAATTTAATAATATCAATAACAGACCATAACGAAATAAAGGGCGTTAAAAGAGCAATAGAAATAGATAATAAAAGAGTAATCCCTGGTATTGAATTAACATCAAGAAACGCAAAAGATATCTTAGTTTATTTCTATAACTTAAAAGATTTAGAAAACTTTTACGAAAAATACATTAAACATAAAAAGATACATCCAAGAAGAGGTTTTGATTTAAAATGCTTAAGATTGTCAATGAAAGACATTCTAAATTCACTAAAAAATTACAAATGCCTAAAAGTAATCCCTCATCCTTTTGCATTAAAGCCAAAAACAAACTACAGGTATTTCAGAAAAAGACAAAAACTATTTGAACAAATAGACGCACTTGAAGTCTTACAATCAATGCAAACAAGGAAGAAAACATTGAAATCAGTAGGCTGGGCAGAATTAACACATAAACCAATGTTCGCTGGTTCCGATGCCCACACTTCAGAGATTATTGGCTCTGTAATCACAGCTGTAAAATCAAAATCATTGAATGGAATATTAGACCAAATAAAAAAGAACAAAACATTCATCTTTGGCTCAGAATTAACAATCTACAAGAAATTACAGATATATTTAAAAATAATATTCCGTAATATAAGCCTGAAATGATAGAATTAATAATCAAAGCCTTGTATTTTTTCCTTCCAGCTTATTTTGCCAATATGTCCCCCCCGATAATAACAAAAATTCCATTTATTAAAAAGATAAACAAACCAATTGACTTCAACAGATCAATTAATAATAAAAGAGTTTTAGGCAACAACAAAACAATTATTGGCTTCATTTCAGGAGTAATCTCAGCCTTAATACTTTTTCAAATACAAAAATACTTGTTTAATTTTAATTTTTTTCAAAATATTTCAATCTTAAACTACAAAGAGTTTGGTTTATTACTTCCATTTTTATTAGGTTTTGGTGCAATGTTCGGGGATTTAATAAAAAGCTTCATAAAAAGAAGATTAAATATTCTTTCAGGTTCTTCATTTCCAATAGCAGACCAGTTGGATTTTGTAATCTTTGCTTTACTATTTTCTTCTTTTGTTTACTTGCCAAGTTTCAAAATTATTTTAATATTAATAGTTCTAACACCATTTTTATGCATTTTAATAAATTTCATCGCTTTCAAACTAAAATTAAAAAAAGTTTGGTATTAATTTTTATTAAAATATTTCAAAGTCTCCTCAGCATTTAAACCCAAGATCCAACCAATTTGAATATCTTTAGTTTTCCCATTACCTACAACACGATACCCCAAAACAGGTAATGCAGAAACCTTGAAATCTTTCACATTTGTATCAAAAGCCTTAATCTCATAATCAGTTTTACCACCGACAGTATTAGTATAAAACGCAACTCTTGAAGGATTAAAGTTTAATTGCTTTTCAGAAGTCAAATAAGGCAAAGAATAACGAAACTTAAGCAAGTATTCGTTTTCAAGATTAAAAAACCCAAATTTAACATTATTCTTATTCTCAAATACTACATTCTTAACAAACTTTGAAGTTTCCTTATTATAAAGATTCAAAATGAAATTACCGTTATTATCTCCTAAATAAATGGCATAATCTTGCCCCAATCTATCTATGTCTTTTAACCTAATCAAACCATTATTCTTGTTAAATGAAAAAGTCTTCACAACATTAACAACCTCATCAAAAGCCTCTTCTGCATTTGTTTTTGGATCTTTGCTTCCTTTTGCGCTTATATCTTTTTTAATTGGTTCCACAATTTGATCAATAATACTCCCCCCTTCACTTTTAATTTCTTTTAAAGGTTCACTTGTAAAGAAACCATAATAAAACCCTGCACCTATAAGAACAATCGCAAGCATTATTGCGCCAGGTATAATAAACTCCCCAAATTCAACACCACTTGTCCCTTTTTTTGATTTTATCATTTTATCCAAAAAAACTCCCTTTGAATATATTTGTTACATACTCTAAAATAACATCTTTTATATTTGTAGTAAATATTAAATATAACACCAACAACAACAAAGCCAATAAAATCATCCCTATATGATCCCATGCAATTGCCCCCTTCACTTTTAATTTATGCATGTTTTATCACCTTAGTAATTAATTCACTATAGGTTAAAGAAGTTTTTTCTTCCCCTGTAAAAGCATAATTATCACTTATTATTAACCTATCTGGATCTTGTCTATCGTGTCCATCATAGAATTTAATATAGTATGTGCAGCTTTTCTTCTCACATTCCTTACTTTGGTAATCATAAACATTCCCTTCATTCACAAAATTCCTGTCAACTCTTACCTTTCCACCATATAAACCTGTATCTTCCGTATATTGTATAAAACTCTTCTCAGGAAATTCAGAATTATCCAGAACAAGATTTAAGGGTGTATTTAAAGCACCCAATAAATAATCCATACTAATCTTGTCAGTCCTATCCAGATTAATCTTAAAATTAAAACAAGTATCATACGAATTTATAGCAAAAAACCATCTTTTTTTAAGAACATTTGCTTTTATTGTTCCATAAGTCTCCCAACATTCACCAGCTAATTTAACAATCTTTCTTACAACAACCTCAGGCGTTCCCTCAATCATAAAGCTTTGAGGTGCACACGCAGTTGGAGGTGTAGCAGGTAAAAGAGATTTTTCCCCAAGTAAAGTCATCTTAAAATAATAAAGTAGATTCGCATTTAATCTTAAACTTGTAGCACATACCCAGCTTTTCCCATGCAAATCAAAGTAATTATTCTTAATTGACATTATCATTGAACCAGTGAATAATAAAAAGGCTAACACCATTACAACATATACCACAATTTTAGCATCTCCTTTAGGTAACATATCCCATAAACCCCCTTATTACTAAAAATAATATAACCCCCAATAACAAACTCAAAATTAAAATAACAATAAATCCCATGTCTTCCATTTAGCTCACCACATTGCTTCCTGCTATTGCACTAGCCAATAGATTAAATATTAAAGTTACAACACCTGCAATTATAAAATAAGTTAAAACAGCTCTATATAAATTTTTTCCAACCACAAACAACTGGCTTATCTTATCCATTCCATTCTCAATCCCATTACTTAAAATACTTAATATTATAGTTACTTCCACAACATAAACCCCTACAATCAATTGAAAATAAAAAGAAGGTATTATCTTTTCTATGGGGAATAATCCTAATAAAACATTAGGACTTAAAAAACTACCAGATGCCTCTTGTCCAAGAATATTTGAAAATTGTTTCCCTAATAGGCCAATAATAGTTGTTATCATAGTCCCTATTCCAACCACAACACCCCCAATAATAGGTGTTAGGAAACTAATCTGCCCCTTCATGCTGCTTATAACATCAGCTAATAAATCCTTTAATCTTTCAATAACTAAATGAACCTGTCTAAAATAATTAGAAATACTAATCAAACTCTGTGCAACTATGCTCCCTCCTTTTCTTCCAGCTTCAATCATCACCTTCATACTTGTTTCTATCAAAGGCGAATTAAAATATTTTATAGCTCCATTTTCACTATCAAAAATTGCATTTTGTAAACTCATACCCATTCTTTCTAAATTATTGCTTACTAAACTAAAAAAACTTCCGCTCGATGTTCCTTTTAGCATTTCAGATACTTTTCTAAAAGCAGATTCAATTGGTAATCCATCTCCAACTCGATTTCCTAATTGAAATAAACTCCCTGCAAACTCAACCTCTAATCTTTTAATGGATTCAAAATTCTCAACCAAAGATGCGCTTCTTCTTTTACAGTAAGCACCATAACCAAACGCTAATCCTAAGGGAATAAATAAACTTAACAATACAGCCCCAACACCAAAAGGACCAAACTTGCCAGCTTCACCAGTTCTATAATCCAAAAAGCTACCAATTTGATTATTTCCCAAACTTAAGGGTATATCAAAATCAGGCAAAAGAAAATTAATAATCAAAGGTGAAAATCCAATAATTAATAGTAAGATACCTAAAGTTAAACCGAAAACTTTCGCATTGGAAATAGTTTTTTCATCTTCTACGTATTTTACTTTTCCGCCAAAACCGCTCGGCCTGTTAGTTAATAAGTTAAGCCCATATACATAAACAAATATTGGTAAAATAATATTATACATAAAACCAAGAACATACCATTTAACACCAATAAAAGATCCAATTAATGGTAATATAATTAATCCTAATATTGGTAGCACAACACCCAACATATGTAAGTTTGTAACAGGATTCTTTAAATCTTGAGCATAATGTAACATATTTTCATAACTCCCTTCTAACATCACATTCAAAGCCTTGTCTAAAATAGTTACTCTCTTTTCATCATTGGATTCATATAAACTTCCAGCTATTAATTGCATACTTTCAACAAATTCTAAATTTTTATTTTTCCATTTTTCAAGATACAAATCCATTGATTCTTTTAAAGTGCTAAAAACACCAGTCTCAACATCCCAATAAACCTTTCTTAAGTCTAAAGCTAAAGCCCCGCCAACATGATCTCCTGCAAATTTAACAGCTCTCTCAAAATTAGAAGTATGTCTCATATACATAACAATATACAAAACACATAATACCATTCTGTCGCTTACTTCAATCCTGAAGTTATTTGCAATTCTTAATGGGTATTTTCCAAGAGGTTTTATCAAAACAACTGCAGAGATTAATATTAACATTATTAAAAAGTAAAAGGAAAATCCAGGCAGTTCACCACCAAAAACACCATAAACCCCAAATCTTAAAGCAAATAAGAATATTCCAAATAAAATTATTAATAAAGAAACACCAACCCCAAAACCAGCTGCTTCTTTTGGCGTGATTAACAAATGTGAAAAATCAATGGCTTTTTGTATTTTAACTTCAATCTCAGGGCTTAATTTTACATTAAAATATTTCCCGCAGAATTTACAGGTTTTTTCATAAAAATTTAATCCTCTTCCTAAAACCTCATCTCTGAAAACAAGATAGTCTCTGCTAAAAACACCATTCTCTTCTTCAAAATTATATTTATCCAACACATCATTAACACTCATATTTATCCTCTTTTTTACTTATTTGATTTCCCGGCATTCTTCTCCAGCCACGATATCCATTCAGTATAAATTTTTTCACTGTTTAAAAATCCAGTTTCATTCTTAACACTTTCTAATATTATATGAAACATATCATTTGCCCTAACTACAAACTCAGCCTCTAATAATTCAGGTCTTCCCGTATTTATAGAATAATCAACTAAAGCCTGTTTTATTTTTGCCCTTAATAATATATTATCCCACACAGCTTCCCAGTTTCCAGCCCATTCTTTAACATTTGAAGCTATTGATTTTAATAATTCGCTGTCGCCATTTCTTAAATCATCGGTAATTTCTAATTGATCTGTTTTCGGATTATACTTCATTAAATCCATAAATCCACCTTCTTTTAATGGATCATCTTGCCAATGTTTTCTTACTTCAGTTATCTGCAAAATTCTTCTTACATAACTTAAACCATCAGGGCTTCTTATTGGATTAGATAAAACAATTAAATCTGTTGCTTTAAAACTCGTTTTTTGCACACCTAAATCATTAACAACTCTATCAAAAACACCATAAGGACTTTCACCGTGAATTGTTCCAGCAACTACGTTAGCCAAACTTCCAACCCTCATAGCTTCATAAAGTGCTCTCGCTTCTGTATTGTGCAATAAAATCCCACTAAAACCACCTATAAAATTTTGGCTTGGTTCAACAGAGAGATCATAAACATGTTCTCCTTTAGCTAAATATATTTGTTCAATGCTTTTGACCTCATCAAGATAAAAATCACCATTTGCAAAAGTTTCTAATTTCTTACTACATTTAATCATATTATCCTTAATCAATTTTCTCAAATAAAATTTACTGCACCTACAATCTCTCTTTAAATGCGCAAATTTAGGATGAAACTTAATAATGTGATTAATTAACTCTCTCTTATCAAAAGTAATAACATTTTGTCTTGATATTTCAATATCTTTTTTTCGCTCGTCTAGTCTTTTATCTCTTGTAAAACCCGTCAAGTTCATAAATCGCTTAACATCTTCTTTTCGTGCAAATTCTATATCATAGATTATCCTCTTCCCGATAGCATCTTTATTTTGTTTTTTCCCAGTTATCTTAGCAACAATGCCCAGAGTTAACAAAAGATAAACTAAATCTTCTGCTAAATTTTTAGATGTTGTTGCATACTCCATTCTTGTTCCAGAAAAAGAACCGTCCCCCAAATAAAGGCCTTTCAAAAAAGAACATATTTTACTTTCATTCAATCCGAAGACAAATCCTGGAATTCTCTTTTCAAAACTTCTTTTGTTTAACCCTAATCTTTTAAATAAAGTTGTTAAGGGTGAATTTGGAATCATTAATTTTAGTGATCGGCCTAAAGAAGTTTTACCAACTCTTATTTTTGGTAGCTGGGAAAATAGTCTACAACAGATATCCTTAACATCATTAACAAAAGTTTTATTAATATTACTAACAACTACATTATTTCCCTCAATCCAACCTTCAGATAAATAGTAACCTAAAAACCTGCAGAAATCCTCACTAATTGAAAATTTAGCAGGCAAAGTATTTGAGGTTATATTTTTAATTTTTAAATCATCTATATTATAATTACACTTTAAAGCCCCCATGAGTTTTAAAAATGAAAAAGCTTTTATTCTCCTAACAGGCCCAATCCCAAACCTATATCTTTTTTTAGAAAATAAAGAAAATACATCATAGCCTCCAACCAATTCTGAAGATTTTCTCCCACCTAACTTTTTAATTACTTTTCTAACATAAGGTTCAGCACCAACAAGATGAAATTCAGGCAAAAGTTCTAATAAATTAAAATATTCAATATCATTATACCCGCAAGGTAATTGAGAAGGCAAAACAATTTTACTCCCTACTTTCAAATTTTTACACTCAATTGGATAAACTTCAAAATTATGTGACGTAAACAAACTATGATCTGGCGTTACAGTAACCTCCCTGCCTGTTCGTGTTTTTACTTTCAACAATAGATTCCTTTTCGGGTGTTTAACAAAGCCAGTAAGTTTTGATAACTTCACTTTTAAATCAAAATTAAGAGTTGGAATATAAATATTTTCTAAATTCTTGCCTTCTAAATCTTTAATTGGAATTCTTTTGGTCTCGCCATTTTCAACGATTAAAACATTTTCATCGCCCCTAATAGAGCTCCTCACTTCACCCACAATCAAAGCACTGTCCCCCATACTTAAACTAGTTCTTATCCCTAC
>CAYIHC010000004.1:0-1588 GCA_964363105.1 Candidatus Woesearchaeota archaeon
CCTTTTTAGAAACATCTATCCCTTTGTTTTCAACTAGAAAGTCAACTATTCTAAATAAAGGGGTGTCTCCTACAAATTGCAGTAGTAATGATTTTTCTTCCATATTAATATTATCCTTGTGTATTTCCTATATTGATATTTGTTTTATTTATTAATATAGCAATAGAAATGTATATAAAGGTTACTGTTGAAAGTATTTTTTGGTGGACTATAAATGTGGCAAGATAGTGAAATTAAAGGAAAGATATTACATAAACTAACACGTTTGGGTAAATTTGAACATAGTCATACAGCAGTTGAGAATTTGCAAAAAGGTTTTCCTAAAGATATGATTGGTGTAGTTAAAGATATGATAAAAGAGTTAAAGAAAGAAGGTATTCTGATTTTGAAACCAACCAATTATGGAGAGCAGGTTTCTATAAATCTTGATCAAAAAGAAAAAGTTATGAGTTATATCAAAACATTTCTTGAAGGATAGAAATCTTTATAAATAAGATAATCTTACCAGTAAGACATACTTACAATGGAAATATCTTCACTAAGTTCAAAAGGACAAATAGTAATCCCAGAGTCTATTAGAAATAAGCTTAATCTTAAATCTGGCGATAAATTTATTATAATCGGGGAAGAAGATACTGTTTTATTAAAAAGATTAGAAATGCCTTCTTTTAAGGGTGTAGATAGAATTCTCAAAAAAGCTGGTGAAGAAAGCATAGATATAAGTGTTATAATTGAAAAAGCAAGAAAAGAAATATTAAACAAGAAAATATAAGTTCACAAATCTTATATATTTTCAATTAGCATTATTTCAATGGAAAACAGAAACAAGGACATTCTTGAATTATTAAGCGATTATCTTACAGGAGTAAAGCTTAATGCTGTTTTGCCTCCTGATTTAATGAAACTTGAACCAAGGAACGGAGTTTTAGAAGATTCTGAGCTTGAAGTAAAAGTGTTTGATCCAAAATTAGAGGGCACTACTCACAGGGCTTTTGAATTACAAATACATCCTAAAGGTCATACAGCTGCAGAATTAAAAAACTTAGAAGGAAGAAGAATAAAATTAACACCTTCTGGCGCAAGTGCATCTTATGAAGCACCAATTAACAGAAGGGGCTTTGTCCAATTTAAAAATATTCCCCCTGGATATTACTTTTTAGAACTAAGATCTTAATTTTTTTTAACCTTTAATGCTTTTCCTTTCTTAAAACTGCTTGCTAGATCAATATAATATTTCCCTTCCCCAACCTTATAAATTATAGGATCTCCCTTTACAATATCCACAATATCTAATTCATATTTTCCAGGGCTTTGAACTCTCACAGTTTCTATATCCAAAACCACAGGTTCAACATCACTCTGCCCAATAATCTCTTTTACATCCTGTTCCATTTTAATCTTTTCTTCTTCAGTTAAATTGCTAATAACCTCTTTAGCTTTAGCTTCATTCTCAACAGCCTTTATTTCAGTCTCAGGAGTCTTGGGTTTTAAATAGAAAAAGAATTTCCCACCGCATTTACACCCTTCTAATAAAACACTATTTCCGTCAGGATACAATTCACCACATTTAACGCATTGATGAGGCATT
>CAYIHC010000004.1:1598-17854 GCA_964363105.1 Candidatus Woesearchaeota archaeon
CAAGGATTTTTAGGGAGACTAACTAAAGAAGATCGCATTGATGAGGCATTGAATTTACCTCTTCTTACCTTTTTTCGGGCGTTTGATTTTTCCATCAGTAGTCAGCAGTTCTATTTTATTGGGATTTCTTCTTATTTCCTTTACAATCGAAGCAGGACCTATAACAGTTACACCCTCTCTGCTGCCCAAAAAGAAAGTTCTTAGTTTCCCCAAAGCATCTTTTGCCTCAGGATAAACAGTGCATATCTCAACACCTCTAAAAGTCTCGTCAATAACTTCCATTGTCTGCTGTATTAAATTAGTTTCTTCACCAGGATTTAATCTTCCCTGCATTAAAACTATTTTATTTAGCTTAACTTCCTTTAGTAACTTCCTTATTTTCTCATCAGACTCTAGATAAGCAATTTGGTTGTATGGTATAAACTGTATTGTTAACATTTTTCACCTCTTTATTTCACCAGCTTGAACAATGATGAATAGAATTCCTCCATTCCAACACCTTTTTCAGCTGAAAGTCCTATCACTTTGTATTGAGGAAAGGCGCTTTCGACTTTTTTAAGGTTTGCTTTTTTCAAATCCATCTTATTTGCACATATTAAAATTGGTATGTCTCTTGCAGCTAAATTTCCTATAATTGTTAAGTTGACTTGTGAATAAGGATTCTGGGCAGCATCAACAACAACCAAAACACAATCCATGTTATCCATCCATTTTATTGATTCTATAACTCCTTTTGTTGCTTCTTTTGCTCTTATCTTTGCATCTTTTTCATTCATTTTATATTTTAAGAAATCCTCGTAATCTATTTTTGTTGCAATTCCAGGGGTGTCTACTAAATTGAATGTTAATCTCTTGTTTCCCTTTTTAATTTCAATTTTTTCTTTTATCTTAACTTCTCTTGTTTCATGCGGTATTGGAGAGGCAGTTCCCATTGTTGTTCCAAGCCAGTCTTTGCATACTCTGTTTGCGAGAGTCGTTTTTCCGCTATTCGGAGGTCCATAAATGCCCATTTTAATGTTCTTTCTACTTAAAAATAGGTTAGAAAAAAAATCAACTATCAATTTTGTAAAGTCTTCAAACATATTTTTCTGCCTCTTTTAATATAAACCAACTAAAGATTACTTTTAAATCTATCGTTGGGTGTTATAACTCCAATTATAGACAGTTTATATACTTTTATAGATTTTGTTCATTGTTTCTTAATATAGATATTAAAAAATTTAATTGTAGTTTATATGCTCCAAATATTAATCTTTAATGAGTAGTTACGATAAATATTTATACCTATATTTATTATTATCTAAAAAAGAGAGGATTCATTATGAAGATAAGTATTGTCAAAAGAGGCAGAAAAATAAACTGTTTGTTAGTCTTAATGTTTACAATTTTAATTTTTTCTGTTTTATCTGAAGCAGCTAGAAAATTGGACTTTGTGGTTTCTGAATCTATAGGAACGAAACGTGAAGGGGAAGATGCACCACCAGATTATCTCTCTGTTGAAATGGTAGAGCCTTTGATGATTGATAAATTATTAACTATAAAGGGTGCTAAGGGAAAGTATCATATTTTTCAATATGACAAAAATCAAGATGCTACATATCAGATGTTGGATGTTTCAAAAGATGCATTACAAATTGAAGATTACAAAATTTCTGATGGCTTAATAAGTTCTAAAGACGGCAACATACAAATCAAATTTGATAAAAGGCTTTTGTCGAGTAGTTTTGAAGGTCCGCCAAAACTTTCTGGAATAACGATAGCAGAAATAAAAGGCAGAAAACAAATTTTATACGGGATAAATGGTGGTGCAATAAGTAGAGCAATTTTACTCCCTGAGAAAGGAACCGTTGAATTCGTAAACTATGGTGGTGTTGTTGAAGTAAAAGTAACACCTCAATCGGTTGAGGATTATATAAAACAAGATCCCAGTGGTGCTTTTGCACATCTAGTTAAAAGAGGAGAGGAATATATGGTAAAGTCATTTGCGATTGAATATTATAAAGATAAAACTATTGCCCTTGTTAGTAGGGGGTTTGAGGATGAAATAACAAACACAATTCCCGGCGCAGTTGCGAGTGAGCAAGAGATACGTGATGTTTTGGGGCTTATTGAAACAGGAGGAAAAGGTGAAGAAACTTATATTGAAAGGGATACTGAAAAGATTGATACTTTAAAGATACGCAACCCTGAAGAAGGTGCAAGGATTAGAAGAGACTCTGTCCATACACCAATATTAACAAAAAAAGAAGGAAATAATGATGCAACAAGCGGATCTTTTCTAATGGTTTTAAGCAAAAACATAGCGGAACTATCAAAAAAGGTTGACTTATTATTAAAAATGATTGTGGAATATCAAAGTTCCTTACTAACACCTAATCGAGAGAGTAAAGAAAAGAGAGATATTGCTTAAAGTTAGGTTTATTTATTTATACAGGAATAACCCCTTTACTTACTCTCGAATAAAAATATTTATATAGCTTACTCCTTTAAGTTTATCTATAAAGAAGGTGATTGGATTGGTCTTATTAAAAAGAAATCAAAATTTAGGCAAAAAAGGCGTTTCTCCGTTAATAGCTACTGTATTGCTTATCTCCTTAGTAATTATCTTAATTGTTACAGTTATATTCTGGGTAAAAGGCTTTGTTAATGAAAGAATCTCAAAAGAAGGAGCTCTAGCAGATGCAGAATTAAAATGCACAGAAATTAATATGGACGTTAAAAATATACAGACCACTGAAGGAACTAAATTAATTGTTGAATTACAAAACACAGGAAGCGAAGATCTTGCAGGAATAATATTTAAGATTGAGGAAGATACCTTTGGTTATTCAAATTTGGTTACAGTAGAATCTATAATAAGGCCATTTGAAACATTCTCACAAACAATTGAAGTTGGTCAGGTAGGTTCTGGTTACAAAGTAACATTAATCCCTAATGTAAGACCAGAAGGCGCAGGTGCTCCATTGGTTCCTTGTTCAGGTGATAAAGTAAAGAAGGTAACGTTAACATGAATAAAAAAGGAGATTCAGAATTATTAAGTTTTGTTTTATTAATCATCTTAGTTATTATAGTTGGTGTTATTGTAATGATGTATGCAAATAAAAATACAAAAACTATGCTTGAATCAACAGATGATTTGGATAAAACATTAGGTTTGTCTCAGGTTTGCAATGAAGTTTCTTTAAAAGTAGTATCCTGTGGTTGTCCAGAGGTTGACCCAATTACTAGTGAAGGTATTTGCAAAATAGCCTTTGTAAGTGACAGCAACAAAGAAATAAGAGAAATAACCTATGACTTAATCATAAACAACCAAAGAATTAATCTCGACAATTACAAATCAGAAATTGATTTAAAGCCTTTAAGTGGTTACAATTTAGAGGGAATAAGGGTTCTAGCAGGAACACATCCAACAAGAGTTGAACTACGACCAACAAAAGTAATATTTAATAAGGAAATAAACTGTGGTAGTAAAGTATCAATAGGGAACTGCAATTAAAAATGCATAACTTAAACAAAAAAGGAGATATCTGGGTATCAACTGTTATTTATATAGCTATCAGCATAATTGTCATCGCTATTGTTCTTTTAGCAGCCTTGCCTTTAATTCAAAAATTAAAAGACAGAAATGTAACAACACAAACAAAGAATATTCTTACACAAATTGACAAAAACATAAAAGAGGTTATTTCTTCAGGACCAGGTGCAAAAAGAGTCATTTCTCCCATTATAATAGACGCAGGACTATTAGAAATAGATTTTAGAAGCTCAGCCTCAGCAATAAACTGGACTATGAAAACCAAAGATGCACTTGCAGAACCAGGTATTACAAGACAGGAAGGTAGTGTTTTTATAGTTGTTAATGAAAGAAGAGCTGGTGGTTCTGTTGTTGAAGGCGAATTTGAAATTTCCCAATATTTATCTTATAAATTAAACCCCGAAATTATATTTACCCGCAATTTAAATTCTTTAAGATCTCCCTTTACAGGAAGGTTTACAATGTCTGTCCGTTATTTAGGGACAACTCCAAATGCAAATAGCCAGCCTGTTCCACACTTAGAAATAAACATGCAGTAATCTTTATAAAGAATTTTAAATAATTTTAAAGCATGGTTTTAACTTATGCAATCATTAGTGTTTTAATAGTAAGCTTAATCTCTTTAGTTGGTTTATTAACAATTTCAATTAAATTAGAAAAACTAAAAAAACTTCTTATCTACATGGTAAGCTTCTCAGCAGGAGCTTTATTTGGTGATGTTTTTTTCCACTTGCTTCCTGAGATTGTAGAACACAATGGATTTACTTTGAAAATAGCCTTATCCTTGTTATTAGGTATATTATTGTCTTTTTTATTAGAGAAAGTAATTAACTGGAGACATTGCCATATACATCCAAAATCAAAAGATCACATCCATCCATTTGCAATAATGAATCTCTTTGGAGATGCAGTTCATAATTTCATAGATGGCTTAATAATTGGTGCTGGTTACTTAGTTAGCTTTCCAGTTGGATTTGCAACTACCTTAGCAGTTATTTTTCACGAAATCCCACAGGAGATTGGTGACTTTGGTGTTTTGTTGCACGGAGGCTTTAAAAAAAGAAAAGCCCTGTTATTTAATTTCCTTACAGCTATAACCTCCATTATAGGTGCTATTGTTGCATTCTTATTAAATAATTACGTTGAAAATTTAACATTATATCTAATTCCATTTGCAGCAGGTTCTTTTATTTACATTGCAGGCTCTGATTTAATACCTGAATTGCATAAAGAAGTAAAAGTTAAAAATTCAATATTGCAGTTTATTTTCATTATCTTAGGACTTTTAGTAATGATTGGTTTGTTATATTTGGATTAATTATTTTTATTAATAATCTTATAAACAAAATAACTTATAAAACCCAAAACCAAAACACCTATTATATTCCCTAAAACAGAATTTATTCTTAAATTTATCAAAAATTCCTGTCCATAAGTAACAATTGGCATCAAATCAAAGGGATCAAATAGATTAAACAATACACTCCCGCCATAAAATAAGAACATCAAACCAAATAAAATTAATATTAATCCAGATATTATCTTAATTAATAAAAATTCCTTTCCAAATAATTTAACATTTTTCAAAAATACTTTTCTTTCTAAAACTTTAAATCTATCAAAAAATATAGCCCCTAAAAATACTATCGTAGCTTGTCCAGTAACATAAGCTATTGACAATAAACCAGCGTAAACATAGCTGTTTAAAGAGGCTGAAATAAAGGCTATTCCGCTTGTAATTGGAAACACACAAGGTGTAAATCCAACAGAAAATGCTGCACCAATTAAAATTAACTTCCAGTTCTTTCCTAACTTATTTTTTATTTTAAACCCAAAACCATAATCAAAAAAAGTTAATAATCCTAAAATTATCAATACTATTCCTGATAAAAAAACAAAATTAAATCTATTTTCAATTAATATATTTCCAACGAAAACAGCTCCAAAATTTAATATTACTACTGGAATTAATAAACCTATAAAAAACAAACCAGCAGATTTCATTAATTCTTTTCTTTCATCAAAACTAAACCCGAGAAAAGCTGGTATTAACGGCCAGGCACACGGGCTTAATATACTTATTATTCCACCAATTAATGCAACGATTATAGATAGGGAGTTAATTACACTTTCATTGTATCTATTTATTTCACTTAATCCATTTTCAGCAGCATAACCATTAAAAGCTAATATACTAATTATAATCACAAACAAAAAAAATATTTTATTCATATTTCCTTAGCTTATTCTTGGCATTTAATAAGTATTTTTCAGTATTCTGCATCTTAACAACAAATTTATCAGCTTCAGTTTCGTGAAAATCAATATCTTTTTTTAAACTGCTAAATCCAGCCAACGGAGACAGCATTCTTAATACTAATGAAGAAAATTTCAATAAAGGTGATCTCTGTTTTATATGGCTTAACTCATGTAATATAACCGCTTTTAACTCATTGAACTTTAAGATCTCAATTAAACCCACAGACAAAAATATAGCATTAAAAAAATAAGTAAATGAAAACGCTTTTGGCTTTGCATTATCTAAAATAAATACTCTCGGCTCTTTTATCCTAAGGTTTCTTGAATAAGTATTTACTAAATTAATTATTCTTTTGTTTTGGATTGAAATTGATTTATTTTTATAATACTTCAAAATGAAAAAAGGTGCTATCATTAAAACAAACAACAAAGATGTAATTGCGCTTATTCCAATAATCCCTAGTATCACTCCAGGCTTATTGCATCTGGCATATATACTCTCGCAGCCATTAAAGAAAATAAAGAAGACTACTGGTGAAACCAAAAAAAAGATATGTGCATAAATAAATTTAAGTTTTTTGTTTATTTCTTTTGTTTTTCTTACTTTATTTAAAAAATAAACCGCAAGTAATATTGACCCTATAAATATAACCAATTTAACAGGATCAAAAAAAAATCCCAATGGCGAACATTCTAAGCATGTCATTTTCTTGAAAACCTCTCGTCAAAATAGCTTAAGGCATTATCCCCAAATTTATTTATTAAGTTTTCAACAACTCTTTCAATTATAGTCCTGTCAAATCCGTCTTTATCTTTTAATGGAAAATAAATATATCTTATCCCCCCTCTTCCAGTTTCAACTTTTCTTCCAACTATTTTTCTTTGATGTAATCTGTCTAATAAAACAGCAACACTGCTTAATGCTAATTTATTTTTCTTTCTTAGGATGTCATAAATCTCTCTTACTTTTAAATTTTTATCGGGCCATATAACTTTTAAAATTTCTTCCTCTAATTGGCTTAATACCTCTTTTAGCTTTAATTCTTTCATAAATTTCATTTGTTTTTAAACTTTAAATACTTTACTGTTGTTGTAAAGCTTCTTGATTTAAGAATTCAGAGGGTGTTAGAATCTTAATACCTTTAAATTCTTTTAATTTTAACAAATGATTGTCTTGACTTATGATAAAATCTGCATTCCCTTCAACAGCGCATTCTAGAAATTTATCATCATCTGAATCTTTTTCAACAATCTTGAATTTATTTTTAGGTTCTACAATTGTTGAGATAGATATAATCTTTTCAACAGTTCTTTTCATCTCAAGATTTTTGTTTTTTATCTTTTCCTGAATTTCTTTGTATTCCAAAACACTCTTGAATTCGTCTAAGATGTCTTTTGATAATATAAGCTCAATCTCTTTGTCTTCAACTTTTTTAACAATTTTAGAAGAATCTCCTTCCCAAAATGTTGCTGAAATTAACACATTTGTATCCAAAACTACTTTCATTTCTTGGATTTCCTAAAGTTATGAACGATAGTGTTGACATCAGACTCTTTTAAGCCTGACCTTTTAGCTTCTTCCTTCAATGGTTTTGTTATTTCAGCAAATGTTTCAATAGTGACCTTTCTAACAAAAAGCGAGTCCTTCTGCAAAACAAATAATATCTAATTGCCTTCCTTTAGACCCATCTCTTCCCTAATATCATTTGGAATGCAAATCTGACCCCTTGCACTAACAGTTCCCATTTCAATTATTTCCATCATATTTTATCCTCCAATAAGTTATATCTTATTTACAAGATTTGTCTTATATATAAAGATTTATCTTCTCTGAGATATGGATCTAAATTACTTCAGAAAGCTGAACTATTACTATAAAGGATACATCTCTAGAATGTTACATCTAATTATTGACCAGATAAGAAGTTACGGGCACAGTAAAAAACAATGATCACTCGTTGTGTGCACATACAACAGAAGTTAGATATGTATCACTATAACTAAAAATCTAAAGCAAAAGCTTTAAATAGACTATTAACTATGAGTTAATAACTATTAACTAAATGGAAATAGCTACAATGGAAACAACAAAATCAAGTCAAAAAATATTAAAAATCCTTCTGAAGGAATTTACAATAGAACAAACCATAACTTCTTTAGCAGAAACAATAGTGATGAGTAGAGTAGGGATATGGAAGGTTCTAAAAAAACTACAATCAAAAGAGCTTATTATCCTTTCAAAGGTTGGAATAGGTAAAACTAACACTTACATTATCAAGTTAAACTGGGATAATCCGCTTATAGAAAAAATGCTTTCTTTAATATTAACCGAAGACGCACTAAAAAATCAAAGATGGCTAAATAATTTTTTAGAACTTGAAAATAAAGTTGATTTCCTCATACTGTATGGAAGTATAATAAATTACCCAAAAGAAGCTAAAGATATAGATATTTTAAATGTCCTTTCTAACAAAAATAGATTCTTAGAAATAGAAGAATCAATTAGAACCATCCAAAAAACGCAAATTAAAAAAATCCATGCTTTGAATATTACACAAAATGAATTTAAACAAGAGTTAGAAAAACCAAATAATGTATTTATCGATGCAGTTAATAAGGGCATAGTTTTATTTGGGCAGGAAAAGTTTATAAGATTAATAAGAGGTATATCCATAAAATGAATGAACTAAGGGATTGTTTTATAACAGCAATAAAAGACGAGAAAAAAGGTAAAAAGCATAAAGGTCTTTTTATTACTCAGCCAAATAAAAACGTTGCAGAAGAGTATCTTGTAAAGGCAAAAATGAATCTAGAGCTTTGCGATTTATTCAAAATAAAGGAATTTTATTATAAGATACCCGAAGAGTGGTTCTATACACTGTATTATTGTGCACTTGCCATACTGGCTAAATTTGGTGTTGAAAGTAGAAGTCAAAAATGCACAGCAGTTTTTCTAAAATATGTTAAGGATAAAGGTTTAATAGAATATGATAATGAATTCATTGAAAGGATAATTGTTCATAGATCTAAAGAAGAAAAATCTGACGTAGACGAAAGAGAAACAGCAAGGTATAGTTCTTCAATAAAAAGTCAGGAAGTTGAGAGTAAATATGAGTTCATGACTAATCTATGTAAAAAGGCTATATCTCAATGCGAAGAGATTATATTTTCTGATAAAGAATTAAAGGTTCCAAAAGAACTATCTGAATAAAATTTAATCTATATTCTCCACATTCAAAATCTTTATAAAGGAAAGCTTTACATTATCTGTAAACTATCATAAAAGGAGGAAAAATGGCAGAAGAAAAAAAAGCATCACAAAAAAATAAAACAAATACAATATTAACGATTGCTTTAGTAATTTTAGTTATAATCTCAGCAATACAATTATTCCAATTTAGTGCAATAAAATCAAAAATTGCATCAGCTGGAAGCCTTTCAATACCTATGGCAGCAGGCCCAAGTGATTTAGGGATGGGGTCAAGCAGTTCAGATCTACCTGAAATGGTTGGCGGTTGTTGAGGTCTAAGATGGATTTTTCTCAGAAACACATTTTGGTTTTTGTAATCGTTGTTTCTTTTTTAGTTATTTTAAATCAAGGGATATTATTGTCTACTTTAGGTTCATTTTCAGGATATAAAACTGGATTTTCTTTATTGCCTTCAAAAGGTTCAATCGGTGAAGGAAAAATTGTTGGTCCAAAATTAAATTCAGATGGTAGAACAGTTTCATTGGTTGAATACCCGACCATAACCTCAAACGAAAAAATATCAAAAACAGGAAATCCAAAACAAGATGCAATTAATGTTATAGTTCCTAAAGGAACACCGTTCTATCTAACAGAAGGCGAAGGTGCATCTATTGTTCAAAGTGTTAGTTTTAATAATCCTATAGGTAGTTTAAATGTTTGGAGTAATATAGGGAGAGGAAGAAAAAAGATTGATTTAACTCAGGAACAGGAAGCTAGATATCAGAATATTATTAGCACGTTTACATGTGATTATTGCTGCGGTAGTCCAAATACAGTTACTAAAATAACTAACTGTGGTTGTAGTCACGCTGCAGCTTGGAAAGGTGTTGCAAGATATTTAATTAAATATTATGGCGATAAATACACAGATGAACAAATAACTGGGGAAATGACAAGATGGAAAGGGGCATGGTATCCGAAGGGAATGGTAGATAATTATCTCGTTTATACTGGTCAGTTGCCTGCTCAAGCAGTAAAAACACAGGGAGGAGCAGTTGGTATATTAAAACAATACTCCGCTTAAAAAATGACAAAAAAAGATTATGTTAGTATTTTATTGATAGTTTTAATTATTTTACTATCTATAAATATATTAATCTCAACTTTAGCAGGAAAAGAATTTAGCAAAAAGCTAGATGTAAAAATAGAAGCCTCAAAGCCATCTTTAATATCCATAACAAAAATTGCAGCAGATTGTTCTGATTGTTCTTCTATTGACTTATCAATACAAACCTTAAAATCAGGAAATGTAAACGTAACTGATGAAAAAGAATTTAAGTTTAATAGTAATGAAGCAAAAGAATTAATCTCAAGATACAACATTAAAACATTACCAACATTTATAGTTACTTCTGAGAATTTATCAAAACTATCAACAGTTGGCTATGAAAAAGTAAATGACGCTTTAGTATTTAATAATATTAAACCGCCTTATTATGATCTAAAACAAAATAAAATTAATGGTTTGGTTAAAGTTACGCTTATCAAAGCAGATAATTGTGAAAAATGCACAGATATATCTTTTATAAAAACACAGCTTGAAAAAGTAGGCGTTAAAATAACAGAATACAATGAATTAAATCAAAATGAAGCAAAAGAATTAATTTTAAAATATGATATTGAAAATCTTCCAAATCTAATAGTTTCAAATGATCTTTCAGTCTATGAAATTTCAAAAGCATGGTCAACTCTAGGCGAAGTTACAGATGACGGTTCATTTATCATTACAAAACTTCAACCACCATACTACAGTCTAAAAGATAAAACAATAAAAGGATTAATTTCCTTGAAAACAATTTTTGATACAAGTTGCATTGAATGTCAGGATAAATCTTTACAGGAAACAGCTTTAAAAAGTATTGGTCTATTTTTTGATACTAAAAAAGAGCTTGATTCTAACAGCAATGAAGCCAGGGATTTAATAAAGAAGTATGCAATAACAAAACTTCCAGCCACAATTTTATCTAAAGAAACAGCAGATTACAGTGGTATTGGCAGTATATGGGCTCAAGTTGGAACTGTTGAAACAGATGGTAACTTTATTCTAAGAAACGCAGATTTACTAGGAAATTATAAGGATCTAAAAACAGGTGAAGTTGTTAAGAAAACAGTTGAAGAATAAAGCTTAAAAATTTTTTTGCTATGTTTGTTTTATGGACAAACTGGAAGATCTACTAATTACTAGCTTATAAAATTAGTGTGAAATAATTTCAGATACTACACCAAGAAAAGTAAGGTTTTTAAAGTCGTTAATCAAGAGATAGATATGATAAGTTTAGACAAGAATAGATATTACAAGGGGATACTGCTAAAAAGGATGATACCTATTTATATATTACTTGTCGCTACGTCCATCTTAATAATTCCTTTGATTATATTGGTTCTTTTATATGTCGGTTATCTTAGGCAAATTCAAGTCAATAAGTCAGGTATGATATCAATTCCTGGGAATATCTTTAATGTAAAAATGCCTAAAAATGTTTACACCTTTGTTTCAGCTTCACGTTCAAGCGGACCAATAAGTCCATCGTCTCCAAGTATAGCTTTCTATTTTGACATCTTAAATATTTCTGATATGTATCTTGTTCAAAATCCAATAGAAAAACACAAATTGCAAAATAGAAATAGAAGGGTGCCTTCTACAATGTTTGTGAGTGATGTTGATAAAACTATATGCATCCAATTTAAGGTGCCATTGAAGTTCCTAGATGGGTTTGGAAGAATGGATGATACCACCTCGGGACATAGTAAAATATACATCTCCTTGGCAGATCCTCTTAAATTTATAATGGATGTTAAAGAATTAGTAGGTTCTACTGCTGAATAAACTTTCTTTACCCGATAAAAACTAGATAAAATACAAGCAATACTAATCCTACTAATATAATTACTGTGAGAATATCATCCAGATACATTCTTAAAAACGGCACGAATTTCATTTTATTTTCCTCCGGATTACTACAGGGATAATGGTAATTACGAGTATATAAATTAGTAGGAAGATAAATGTTTTTGTCGTAGATAATCTTCTTAATGATTCCATGTAGTAATAAAAGGCAGTTCCAACACCAAATACACTTGAAAGGGCTATGATTACATTTGATAGTGTATTCACAATTTCTTTTTCCATCCAATTGAGTAGGTAAGGTGTTTAATATAACCTCCTGAAGAAAACCTGTAAATATTAGCATCTAACTTAGAAATTATTGCAAGTTTTCTGGAATAATAAAGAATATTATCGTTATTTTAACGGTTTTTTACAATAAAACTAGAAGATATTACATACCACAATATTAAAAAATACACTTATAGGTGTTTATTTATGGACAAACTGGAAACGATATTGACTTTGGGTTTTCCTATTGTAGGAACACTCCATTTTATTTCTACAGGCATTGGTTTAAGTGACATTTATAAGGACTCAGCGTGTGGTTTGTCCTATAACCTAACATTAAAAGTAATATTACCCTTTGTGTGCGGTGCAATTTCTTACGGTCTCGCTTATTTTCAGATAAGAAGAAATTTAGAGTAGAGCACAGTAACATATATAAACCAATTTAATATATTACCCCTAGTGTAAAAATGTTCAAAAAAGAGGTTATCAGAGAAGAAGGTGAACCAGTTTTATTTAAATTGAATACTATTCTACAGATTCCTTTAATACAAATACCCGAAGATAAAACAAAAATTAACATTACCTACCTTTTAATAGATCCATTTGTTTCAGTAAGAATTTATTGGGATGAGAACCTAAAAGAAGTAATATATAAAATACAAGAACCTGAATTAGATGAAAATGAAAGAACAGTTCTAAATCTAATAGAAGAAGGTATAAAAGAATTAATAAACATAAGTTTGGTAAATATAAAAGATCAAAACGTTGTTATCGAATATTTGGAAAAAAGTGCAAGAATATTATTAACAGAATTAAGGATAAGGATAAGTGTCGATTCTTTCATAAAGATCATGTATTATATTTATAGGGATTTTATAGGGTTGAATGACCTAGAGCCATTAATGCGTGATCCATTTATTGAGGATATAGAATGTAATGGTATTGGCACTCCAATTTATATTGTTCACAGAAAATTAAGAAACTTAAAAACAAACTTAACTTTTACTTCAATCCCTTACTTAGCAAATCTAGTAGAAAAAATTGCACAAAGATGCGGAAAATATGTTTCTTATGCAAATCCACTACTAGATGGATCTTTACCAGATGGATCTAGGGCAAATGCAACCTACACACAAGACATTTCAACAAAAGGCCCGACAATTACAATAAGAAAATTCACAAAAGATCCTTGGACACCTACGAAATTAATGAAAAACAAAACAGTAAGTCCGGAAATGTTGGCTTATCTCTGGTTGTTGTTGGAAAATGAATCAAACATAATGGTAATCGGTGGCACAGGCTCGGGAAAAACTTCTCTCCTAAATTCAATTGCCTTTTTTATTCCACCCCCAGCGAGAATTGTTTCAATAGAAGACACACATGAACTACAATTAATGCATGAAAACTGGCTGCCTTCTGTTTCAAGAGAAGCAACTTCTGGTTTCGGTGGTGCAGCAAGACAAGGAGAAGTTAGTTTATTTGATTTATTAAAAGAAAGCTTCAGGCAAAGACCGGATTATGTTATTGTGGGTGAAATAAGGGGCTCAATAAGAGGTAATGAAGAAGTTGTCATTGTAGATAACAATATAACAAAGCGAATTCCAATAAAAGATCTTGAAGGTAAAGACCTAACAAATATTTATGTTCCAACATTAGATATGGATTTAAAAGTTTCACTAAAAAGGTTAAATTATTTTATTAAACATCCCCCAAGAAACAAGTTAGTTGAAATTATTACAAGAACTGGTAGAAGAGTAACTGTAACAGAGGATCACAGTTTATTTACCGTAAAAGACCTAAAAGTAGGGCCTATAGAAACAAAAAACCTTAGAGTAGGCAGTAGGATAATAATCCCTGAAGTTATGCCATTCGGATTTAATGATATTAATTCTATATTACTAACCGATTATATTAAAGACCTGAGGGTTGCAGAAGTTCAGCCATTAGTAAAAAAAGCAATAAGTCTTATAGGGCAGGACAAGGCTAATAAGCTTTGTAATTGTTTAGCTAGACAATATTGCAGGATCAAAACTGAATCGAATATTCCATTTAGTTTATTTGAAAAATTAATGAAAGAGGCAAGAATACCTTACAATACTAAAGAACTTAGGGTCAAATCAGGTAATGGAAGAATATTAAACAATAACTTCCAACTAAATGAAGGGTTTTGGAGATTGATTGGTTATTATCTTTCTGAAGGACACCTAAGGACTGGTTCCTTGGTAATCTCTAATAACGATAAAAGGGTTATCGAAGATGTAACTAAACTATCTATTGAGTTATTTGGGATAAAGCCGAAATACAGGAAAACTTATGGTTGGGGGGTATGCACGCAGATAATAATCCACAATTCAATAGTAGCTAGATTATTGATAAGTTTGGGTTGTGGGAAGACTGAGAGTAAACGAATTCCCTCAATAGTATACGGTCTTTCAAGAAATAAGATATGCGCCTTATTAAAAGGTCTATACTCCGGAGACGGTAGTTTCTATAATAATGAAGTAGACTTTGTGTCAAAATTAGATAAATTAGCCGAAGATGTGTTGTATCTATTATCTTGTTTAGGGATTGTTGGAAGAATATGTTTTCAAAAGAACAAATATAGGGTAAGATTTAAGAGAATAGAAGATGCAACTAAATTCTTAAAGTATGTTGGATTCGTTCAGAAATTTCCCAAGATATTACAAAAAGGAGTAACGCATACAGTAGGGAATAGTGTTAATTTTTCCATAAATGACTTAAAATCATTAAGATTACCAAGGAAATTCAGGCACTTAAGAAGATATATGCAGTGTAGCAAATATTATCTAAAAAAGATAATTGATGAGCTTGATATACAGGATGAAAATGTCAAGAAGTTTGTGAATGGTGAATTTTATATAGATGAAGTTAAAGAGATTAAACAAATTTATTTGACAAAACCAGAACCTGTTTATGATTTGTCTATAAGCCCAACCGAAAACTTTATAGGGGGTTTCGGCGGTATTATTTTACATAATTCTGAGGCTTATGTATTATTCCAAGGTATGGCATCAGGGCACAGCTGCATGGGCACAATGCACGCAGAAGATGTAGTAACTATGATTAGAAGACTGGAAACACAACCAATTAATTTATCCCCGACTTTAGTAGATAGTTTAGATGCGGTCTGTGTAATGTCACAAGTAAAAATAAAAGATGAACCAGCAAGAAAATTAACAGCAATAGTTGAAATATTAAGTGTTTCAGAAGAAAAAGGAAAAGCCGCAACAAACACAGCATTTGTTTGGAATCCTGCAAATGACAAATTCATGTTCAAAACAGATCTAAAAGTATTTGACAAGATTATCCAGCAAAAAGGCATAACAAAAGATCAGTTAATAAAAGAATTTCAGACAAGAGTCAAATTATTAATAGAAATGTATAAAAGAAATATTCTTGAAATAGCAGATGTTCATGGTATAATTAATGAATATTACAAAAATCCACAAGGTGTATTAAAAAGGTTAAATATAACTTAAAATGTCAGAAAAATTATTTCTAGATAGGGGGACAAGGAACTATTATTTAAACTTATTTAAAATAGATGATGAAATATTAAAACTAGCTCTTCCAAAACAAATAAAAAAGAAAAAATTAGAAGAAAAGCAATATGAACTGTATAAAGGAAGTCCTTATGGTAGATTTTGCAATTCTTTAATGGAAGGATTAACTCTTAATCTTACTTCCAAATATCCTGAATTTTTTAATCAGATGATAAATAAATTAATTTTATCCCAGATTAAATTATTATCAAAAACATATATTAGTATAATGCTTTTTACTTCACTTATATCTATATTTTTATCTTTTATCATATATCTTGGTTTATTCTATTCTTTCTCTCAAATATCTCTTGTAAAGCTAATATTATCTTTTTTCCTTTCAATATTCACAGGCGTTTTAATATTTATTTTGTTTTATTATTATCCCTTTACAGAAGTTGATGCAATGAGAAAAAGAATAAAAGAAGATCTCCCCTTTGTTATTGTCCATATGAGTGCTGTTGCAGGCTCAGGCGCTCGTCCTTCTTCTGTATTTTCCTTATTATTGAAATCAGAAGAATACAAAGGCGTTGA
>CAYIHC010000005.1:0-17008 GCA_964363105.1 Candidatus Woesearchaeota archaeon
CCATTTCAATAACAGTCTTCTCTTGTAAATGATCAGAAGTAAACATTATTCCAACTGGCATTTTATCAACGTATCCACAGTTAACACTTAAATGTGGCATTCCAGCTAAATTTGGTCCAACAGTCAAAATATCCATCATATAATTTTGCAATGGAGTTAATTTTGAAATATCTTTTAATTTTGGTGCTATTAATGGCATTGTTGGAGTGATTAATACTTGATATTTGTTAAATATTTTTTTATACTCTTCAATTATTAATGATCTTGCTTTTAACGCTTTAATATAAAATGCATCTCTATATCCAGCCATTCTTGCAAACGTTCCCAATATAACTCTTCTTTTAGCCTCTCTTCCAAAATAACTAGATCGAACCTTAGAAAAATATTCATTAAAGCCTTCTTTTATTTCATCTTCTTTCCCATGTCTCATCCCGCAGTATTTAGCTAAATTTGTAGAAGCCTCAGACATTGCAATTAAATAATAAGTTGGGATTGCATATTTCTCAGTTAAGGGTAATGATACTTCCTTAACTTTTATCTTTAATCTCCTTAAAGTATCCAAAATTAAATCTTTTATCTCTTTATCAACATTTAATGCCTCTTTCTGTATTGCAATCTCTTTTATTTTTACATTTTTATAATCTCCCTTAAGAGATGTAGAATCTAAAAAATCATAACCTTTTATTACATCTAACAATAATTCTGCATCATCAACATTTTTAGCTATAACCCCTACTTTATCTAAAGAATTTGCATAATCCAATAAGCCATATCTTGATACTAAACCATATGTTGGACATAATCCTACAACGCCGCAAAAAGAAGCAGGATTAACAATAGAACCGCCGGTTGATTCAGCAATTGCAGCAGTTGCAAATTGAGCTTTAGAAACAAATGCAGCAGCTCCGCCAGAACTTCCGCCAGTTACTCTCTCATTATCAAATGGATTTAAAGGTCTTTCAAAATCCACACTAAGATTTGTATTAAAGCTTCCAAAACCAAATTCATCCTGACAGGTTTTCCCGATTATTACAGCACCTTCTTTTAATATTCTTTCAACACAGGTTGCATTAAACACTGGCTTATATCCCCTTAAAATTGTTGAACCAGAAGTTGTTTCCATTCCTTTAACGCATAAATCATCCTTTACAGTTATTGGAATACCAAACAATTTCCCTTTGGATTTTGTTTTATCAAGTTCTTCAGCTCTTTTTAATGCTTCATTTTTAGAAATATAATTAAAACACTTTAATTCTTTGTTTATCTTAGTAGTCTCATTTAAAACATTGTTAATAAAATCCTTCACCTTCTTTTCTTTAAAATTTCCAGCTTGCTCTGTAATTCTCATCTTAATTAGTGAACTGTGCCATAAACCCAATTTCGTTCTTAGTCTCCCCCAGTTTTCCTTCAAATCTGCATCTCGTCATATATTTAACAGTATAATTAACACTTTCTTTTTTATTTATCCCTTCTGGAAACTCTTCTTTTTCAAAATTAGCTAACTTTAATACCTGATGATCTGTAGTTAGCACTCCATTCACCTCTTCATCAACATTGCATCTAAGTTCATTTTTTTCAAGATTCTCCAGTTTATATAAATAATTAAAAGTATCAGTTCCATTAATTGTGAAATCCTCAGATAACTTATTCCCTAAAGTATCAGTCAAACTTACCTTTATATTAGGTCCTGGCTCATTGCTAACAATAGGTTTATCACTTACAGTTGTTATTTTAATCTTCCCAGCGCTTTCAAGATCTATTTTTATATTCTCATCTCCATCTTTAATAACTAATTTTAACTCTATAGCTTGTTTAGGAACATCAAATATTTTTACACCTTCTCTTACTAACAATGGTTTTACTTCTTCATCAAGATCAAGAATCTTTCCATCTACATAATAACTTTCAACATTGTCATCTGCCACATATTCTCTTTCTTCAGAATCAACTATTAAAAGTTCAGGATTAAACTTAATGCTTTTCTTTCCTTCATTTTCAATATTTAATTTTACAACATAAAAAACACCCTCAGCAGTAACTCCGGCGAATTTATTGTTTAGTGTTTTACCAATTTTATCTTTTCCAATAACGCTTCCAACAGTAACACTAAGATTTCCAAATTTGACTTTATCTCCTAAATCATAAACAACATTATCAGTTTCACTAACAGGCTCTGTTTTATTCTCAGTAACCACAGTTGCACCTGTTGGGATCCCAGTATCTTTTAAGAAATAATAACCTATGCCGCCTAATATTATTAAAATCAAAACAACAATAACAGCATAAGCTACCTTTGGCCCGACACTTTCAACAGCTTCAGGATTTGCTAATATCTTTTCTATCTCTTCCTTTTTCTTTAATGCCTTTCTTTTCTGCACTTCTAATTTTATTTTTCTCTTAGCTGTTTCTATCTGATCTTCTAATTCTTCTATAGAAACTTCCTTCTCTTGAGACTTAACATTACCCATACTCTTTTCCTTCAGATATTCAGATAATTTCATTTCATCATCCACCTATATCACCCTTGGCGCCTTAAAATAACCATCTTTTTTATGTGTAGTATTTAATAAAGCTTCATCTTGTGATAATGATTCTCTTATTAAGTCTTCTCTAAAAGCATTTACAACCGGCAATGGTTGAATGCTTAAACCAACATTGGTAGTATCTAATTTAGATATCTCTGAAAACGCATTTAAAATCTCTTTTAACTCATTTAAGAAACTATCTTCTTCATTTTTCGTAAGATTTATTCGTGCTACAGAGGCTACTTTCTTTAATGTTTCTTTGTCTAGTTGCATTCCAGTTCTGAATTCATTATAAAAGTATTTAAACTTTATTGTTGGGCATTATATACTTATTTTTTCACTATTTCCGTTTTTATATGCAATTCTTTAAACTGTTTTTCAGTTATATCAGAAGGGCACTCATCCATTGGGCACTGTGCAGCTTTATTCTTAGGAAATGCTATTACTTCTCTTATATCATTTATCCCAGACATTAAAGCAGTTAATCTGTCAATCCCCAACCCCATCCCGCCATGTATAGGTGCTCCATATTTGTAAGCCTCTAATAAAAACCCAAATCTCTTGTTAGCTTCAGTTTCATCTAACCCTATAAACTTCATAATTCTTTTTTGTAATTCAGGTTTTGTAACTCTTATAGAACCAGAACCCAACTCAATGCCATTTAAAACTAAATCCCATAAGTCGCCTATTACTTCCCCAGGTCTTTTCTCAAAATCTGTTATATATTCCTCTTTTGGATTTGTAAACATATGATGTTCGGGCTCCCATTTATTCTCCTCTTCATTCCATGCAAATAATGGAAAATCTTTAACCCAGCAGAATTTAAACTCTTCAGACTTTACTAATTTTAAATCATCTCTCAGTTTTAATCTTAATTTTCCTAAAATTTCAAAAGTTTTTTTTGGTTTGTCTGCTATAAAAAACAAATAACCATTTTTAATCTTAGTTTTTTCAATTAATTGTTTTATCTGTTCCTTTGAGAAATACTTTGCAATATTTGATTCTAAACTTCCATTCTCAAATTTCATCCATGCCATTCCTTTTGCACCTAATTCCTGACTAAAGCTTATGTAAGCGTCTATTTCATTTCTTGAAAATTCCTTTTCAGGATTTATGCATCTTACACTCCCACCGCTTTTTACAACCTCTTTGAACACATTAAATTCACAGTTTTTTGCAATTTCAGTTACATCTGTTATTTTTAATCCAAACCTTAAATCCGGTTTATCACTTCCATAATTCTCCATTGCTTCTTTATAGCTGATTATTTGAAATTTATTTAAGTCCAATCTCAAAACTTCTTTGAATATATGTTTATACAAACTTTCAACAAAATCCATTATATCCTCGCTTTTCACACAGCTCATCTCTAAATCAAATTGAGTGTGTTCAGGCTGCCTATCCATTCTTAAATCCTCATCTCTTAGACAAACAGCAATCTGATAATACCTGTCAAATCCTGAAATCATTAATAACTGCTTATATAATTGTGGTGATTGCGGCAACGCATAAAATTTTCCAGGATGAACTCTTGATGGAACAACATAGTCTCTTGCTCCTTCTGGTGTTGATTTAACTAACAATGGTGTTGTTATTTCAATGAAATTATTTTTGTTAAAAAATTCCCTCGCAGTTGTTATGACTTTATGTCTTAACATTAATCTCTTCTGCATAATTGGTCTTCTTAAATCCAGATATCTATATTTTAATCTTACCTCTTCACTCGCTTCAACCCTGTCATCAATTTCTATTGGGATAATATCTGCTTTAGTTACAATATTTAATTCAGAAACAAAAACCTCTATCTTACCCGTTATTAATTTTAAATTAAACATATCTTTAGGTCTTAATCTTACTTTTCCTTTTATCTGGATATAATCTTCTCTTCTTAAATGTTCAACGTTTTTAAAATTTTTATTTTTTGGGTCTAACACAATTTGGGTCATTCCATATCTGTCTCTTAAATCCACAAAAATTAAACCACCATGATCTCTATTGCTCTGGATCCACCCACATAGTTTAACTTCTATATCTTTGTCTTTATCTGTTAATTCACCGTTATTATGTGTCCTATAACTTGTCTTAAACCCGCTTTCCATAAAAGTCTCTTATTTACACTTTTTATAAGGTTTTTGATAGTCGGAATTATATTCTAATAGAAATATTTTTAAAGCACTCATTCTTAAGAAATAGATGGAAAACGGATTATTATGTAGGAACAGAAGGTCTGATTTCTTTAATAATTTTAATAATAATCTGAATAGGGATTGCTAAGAGTCCCTTCATTGTTTAATTCTTAGTAATTTAATTATAAATCATATGGGATATAAAAATGGAAAGGGTAAAAATATCACAACTCAAGGGAAAAATCGGGAAAAAAGTTTTGCTTAAAGGATGGGCTCATGAAATCAGAGACCAAAGTAAAATTAAATTTATTTTACTAAGGGATAACTCCGGGATAATTCAATTGGTTATCACCCCTAACAAAAAGGACATATTTGATAAAATAACACAAATAACAAGAGAATCTGTTTTATCTGTAGTTGGTTTAGTTAAAACAGAAAAACAAGCACCGGGCGGAATTGAGGTTTCTTTAGAAAGTTATACTATATTATCTGGGGCAGATAGGAATCTACCAATCCCTGTAAATGAAAAGGGAGATGAAGAAGCAGCCTTGCCAAAAAGACTTGATTGGCGATGGCTTGATCTAAGAAAACCTAAAAACTTATTAATATTTAAAATTTGGACGTGTATGGAAGAGGCTATGCGTGAATTTTGGTCAAAAAATAGTTTTATCCAGATTTATACTCCTAAATTTATGGGTGCTCCAAGCGAATCTGGCGCAGAATTGTTTACGGTAGATTATTTTGGTAAAAAAGTTTATCTAGCCCAGTCGCCGCAATTCTACAAACAAATGGCTATGGCGTCAGGTTTTGAAAGAATATTTGAAATCGCCCCTGTATTTAGAGCAAATCCATCTCATACTACAAGACACGACACTGAGTTCACAATGATAGATATGGAAGTTTCTTTTATTAATTCTCATGAAGATTTATTGAAACTCGAAGAAGAGTGGTTGGCTTTTTTGTTAAAGAGAGTAAAAGAAAGATTCGGCAATGAAATTAAGGATGTATTTGGTGTAGAAGTGAACATCCCTAAGATACCTTTTCCAAGATTAACTATGAAAGAAGTATCCAAACTTTTAAAAGAAAAACATGGTTATGAATCCGAAGGAGACCTAGATGCAGAAGGAGAAAAGTTAATTAGTGAAATAATAAACCAAAAATTTAGGCATGAATTTATTTTTATTACAGAATACCCTATTGAAGTAAGGCCTTTTTATCATATGCGAAAAGAAGAGGATAGAACTCTAACAAAAAGTTTTGACCTTCTATGGAGGGGGTTAGAAATAACAACAGGGGCACAGAGAGAACACAGACTAGAAATTTTAAAGCAACAAGCAACAGAGAAAAAGTTAAATCTAAAACAGCTTGAAGACTATTTCAATTTTTTTAGATATGGCTGTCCTCCACACGGTGGTTTTGCTTTAAGTCCTACTAGGATGCTAATGATATTGTTAAATTTAAAAAATGTAAGAGAAGCAACATTTCTGCCTAGAGATACAGAAAGGATAAGGCCTTAGTTTTCAACACCGCCATAAACTTTCAATTTAAAGCTGTTGGAATCTTTGCTTAAAAATAACACTTTAGTTTCTTGTGTTTTACCTTTAAATACATCCATATCTAAAGAACTCAATTCTCCACCATAAGCCCATCTTCCAGTATATATTTTAGGGTGTCTTGCATATAACTTTCCATCAGAAACTTTCAGATAAACCCCATTCTCATTTATCTTTGCTTCTTTTCCATCATCAGGAACATTTACAGTTTTAAAAAAAGTCTTGACTTTAACATTTTCTTGCGGTAGCTCTTTAACAAACTCGCCTGTAACTTCATTCTCAGGTTCTTTTGTATCTTCACTTTTAACAGCCAATCCTGTAATTGTATTAGGCACTAAATTCTCATCACCAATCTTAGTATAAACAAAAGTTCCTATTGACAGCAACAACAACAATGTAACAACAAGAGCTATTTTTTTCATTAGTTTCACCTTTTTCTTTAAATTAATTGAATTTTAAACTTTATATAGTTTTCTTTACTCAAACAGTTAGGTTTAAATGTCAATTCTTTGGATATTTTATTATGTTTAAAATATTAAATCATGATAAAAACGCAAGATTAGGTGTTTTAGATGTAAATGGGAGGAAAGCAGAAACACCTTTTTTTATGCCTGTCTCAACCAAAATGACTACAAAATTAGTCAGCATTAAAGAAGTTTCAGATATGAATCACAATGCAATAATATGTAACGGCTTTATTCTCTACTTAAATCCAGGGGTTAATCTGATTAAGAAAAATGGAGGCATGCATAAATTCATGAATTTTCCAGGATTAATTTTCACAGACTCAGGCGGTTTTCAGATGATTATGAATTTTGAAAACAAAAGAAACGACAAAGGCGTTGAGTTCATAAATCCGGTTAATGGCGAAAAGCATTTTGTTACTCCCGAAATGGCTGTCAAGTTCCAGGAAGATTTGGGCGCAGATTGTTTAATGTGCTTAGATGATCTGCCAAAACATGGAACTAAAAAAGAAGAAGTAATTGAAAGCCTAAGAAGAACACATTTATGGGCAGAGCGATGTAAAAAAGCGCACAATAATAGCAGTTCTTTATTTGGGATTATACAAGGCAGTATTTTTAATGATTTAAGAAAAGAAAGTGCAAAATTTATAGATTCTTTAAACTTTGATGGAATTTCAATCGGCGGTTTGTGTATAGGTGAAGGAAGAGAAAAAATGTTTGAAATGATAAAACTTTGTGTAGAAAATGTTTCAAGAGAAAAGCCTTTGTATCTAATGGGCATTGGCTCACCAGAAGATATCTTAGCGGCTGTGGATTTGGGTGTTGATATTTTTGATTCTAAATTCCCTGCAGAAATCGCAAGAAGAGAATCTTTATTTACTGAAAAAGGAAGAATTGACATTTCAAAAAAAATATTTAAAGAAGATTTTAACCCAATAGAAAAAAACTGTAATTGTGAAGTTTGTAAAAATTTTTCTAGAGCTTATTTGCATCATTTAGTTAAAATCAAAGAGCCATTAGCAAAAAGATTATCAACATTGCATAATTTACAGTTTATTGGTGATTTAATGAGCAACATAAGGACTTCAATAAAAGAAAATAGATTTCAGAAGTTTAAAAAAGAGTTTTTAGAAAATTACAAAAATTAATTTAATCCTGAGTCTATCTCTTGTCGAACTAAAAAGGCTAAATTTCTCTTTCCATCATCAGTTTCCAATACACCCATTATGTAATTACCTCTAGCAGCACCCATTGTAAAATAAGCCTTTTTGTTAAAAAGCCTGCCTTCATAATTATCTCCTTTAATTTTTGTAGTTTCACCATCATTTAAGTGTAGGTCTATTGCTTTTTCAACAATTTCCATGTGCTTTCTAGACCTAAACTTGAATCTGTTTCAAGACAACAGTAATACCATCCAGTCGAGTTTTTATTTCAAACATGAAAAAAAGAGGCTATAAAACGTTTATAAGCTTTGCTTTGATAATAATAGTATTAAAATTTAATTTATTCTACTTAAGTCACCATTAATAACAACAGGATTCATTCCTACTAATTCATCTTCAAATATGCCTTTAGGTATTGGGTTATACAGATATATTTTCTTTCCTAATTCAAACGCTTTAGCTATTTCTAAGAAAGTTGCTCCACCTATATAATTTTCCTGTCCGTTCTTCTCAAAGTTCAACACCAAAATCGCATCATTCCTGCTTATGTTCTCATGATCTTTTCTCAACATCATTGCTTTCCATTTAATATGCTCTTCTTTCGATAACTTTTTCATTTCTTCTTCTTTTAAAGGAACATCATAACTATTTGGTAAGTGAATATTATGACCTTCTTTTTCAAGAAAAGTTTTTATTTCCGCAATTCGATGATAGAAATGTTTGCTGCAGCAAATCATAATTTTCATTTTATCTTCCTTTAGCTCTTAATAAAATATCTTCAGCTTTTTCTAAATTCCATCTTAACATATCAGATTTTTTTCTTAAATCTCCGTGATGAATATCTAAATGTATAAATTCATTATATATCCAAGAAATGAAATTCTTTATTTTAAGCGCTTCTTTTAAATCATCATTAATTAAAGAATTTGTTATTCTTCTTATTAATTCACCTGTTAAATCACATAATCCGCTTAAATATTCCACAGTATCAACATTTAATTCTTTTCTTGTTGGTAATCTATTATGTTTTATTATATAGTAATAGCCTAATGCTTCTACATATTCCTGGACAGCATCAAAGTTAATGCCTAAGTTTAAATTTTGTGTTTTTGGTAGCTCTTTAACATGTTTTTTAATCTCTAAAATTAATTTCTCAGCTTCATTAACTTCATTCTTATGTAGGTTATGTATTATCTGCTTTGATAGATTAATTATTAATCTAGATATTTTTATTGTTGTTTCTCTTAACTCTTCTAATCTAACTAAATCTTTCCTTATTGCTTCAAATTCATTTTTGTTTATCATAGGATTTATGTAAAAGCCAAGGTTATTAAAGCTTACTTTTAATCAATAAAGCATATGGATGCTAAAGTCTTAAATGAAATGCGGATAATTTTGAATAAACACGACCCAATTGGAATTTACTTTGGTAAAAAAATAAACTTTGATGAATACGACTCTGAAATAAATGAGATCTACAAAGCCTTTCAGATATCAAAGAATCTTGTTGCGTTTATAGAGAACGTTCATAAAATCTTTAAAAAATGGTTTACTCCAGAAATTGCAGGCAATAAAAAAAGATATGTTACACTATCTAATGAACTTTTTAATCATTTAAGTCAAAGTTCTTGTTCTAAAGAAATACTCTTAAGAAAAGATAAAGTTTTATACTCCTAAACCACACTCAACACATGAAACCCATAGCTTTTATCACCATAATCTTTATTTTGTTGATTATCTTAAGTTGTTCCACTAAAAATACAATTGAGGAAAAAATGAAATTAACAAGTCAGGCATTCCAGGAAGGTCAAAAGATTCCATCTAAATATACCTGTGACGGAATTAATATTTCTCCACCTTTAGAAATAACAGATGTTCCTAAAGAAGCAAAAAGTTTAGTTTTAATAATGGATGATCCAGATGCTATAAAACCAGCAAACAAAGTATGGGATCATTGGATTATATTTAATATACCTACAACAACAAATAAAATTGAAGAAGGTAAAGAACCTATAGGTATACCTGGTAAAGGCACTAGTAATAATCTAAAATATCAAGGTCCCTGCCCCCCAGACACAACACATAGATATTATTTCAAACTTTATGCTTTAGATATTAATCTATCACTTCCAGAAGGAGTTAATAAACAACAAGTAGAAGAAGCAATGAACAGTCATATTTTAACACAAACAACTCTAATGGGAACTTATTTAAAAATAATTAAGCCATAATAATGTTTATATAGCGATTTATCACATTTAACCTATGTCTTTCCACGAAAAAATAAGGGATATGAAGAGATTAGAGCAAATTCTAGCCTTATTAATAAAATATGAGCTAGGTCACTGGATAAAATCATTAGACTTAACACAACTTATACCATTTCATAAGAGATTAGGCTTAAGCAAGCATAAAGAAAACAATGATCCGGCTAAGATAAGAAAAGTTCTGGAAGAATTAGGCGGTGCTTTTATTAAATTAGGTCAATTTCTAAGCTTAAGGCCTGATTTAGTTTCAAGAGAAATAGCAGAAGAATTCAAAAAATTTCAGGACAACTTAGATCCATTTGACTATCTTAAAGTCCAGGAAATAATAGAATCAGAACTAAACAAACCAATAGACAAAGTTTTCTCAAGATTTAATGCAAAACCAATAGCCGCAGCTTCAATAGGTCAGGTTCATGAAGCAAAATTAATTGATGGTCAGAAAGTAGCAGTCAAAATTCAAAGGCCAGGTATAAGTGAAATAATAAAGGCAGATATTGACATAATGAAATATTTTGCTAATTATCTGGAAAAACACAATGAAAAAGCAAAAAGATTTAACATTAGTTTGATGATTGAAGAATTTGAAAGATATACTGAAAAAGAATTAAATTACATGGATGAAGCAAGAAACTTAGGTATGTTCTATGATTTCTTTAAGCACGAAAAAGGCATAAAAATTCCTTATGTTTATTTTGATTTATGCACTTCTAAGGTTTTAGTAATGGAGTTCATAGATGGAAAGAAAATAACAGAAGCAGGCAATATAAACAAAGCAAGTATTTCAACAACATTTACTAATTTCTTCTTAAAACAGTTTTTTATATTTAAAAATTTTCATGCAGATCCACATCCAGGTAATATATTTTTAACAACAGGCGGCAGGATTGCCTTATTGGATTATGGTATAGTTGGAAGATTATCAGGAAGCTTAAATGATAAAGTTAGGTTGTTATTTTCAGCTATGGTTAATGGTGATACAGAAAAAGTTGCTAATGTTTTTATTCAGATGGGTGTTTTAAATGAAGAGATTAATGTTGAATCTTTTAGATTGGATATTGCAGATGCCTTATGGCCTTTTTACAATGTAGAATTAAAAAGAATAAAAGTTGGTGAAAGCTTAAAAGTTCTATTGGACATTGCTTTCAAATATAATATGATTTTACCAAGAGACTTTATTTTACTTTCAAAGGCAGTTATAACTTTGGAAGGATTTTGTGTTGAGCTTTATCCAGAATTTAATCTTGTCAAAACAGTTGAACCATTTGTTAAGTCCATTGAAAGACATGAAATCTTGGGTGGAAAATCCTTAAACAAAATGTATGGGCAAATTTCAAATATAAAGGATAATTTAATTAAGATTCCAGAACAAATTAATTCCTTGCTTAATAAAATAAATAAAGGAAAATTAAGAGTAGAAGTTGGTAAATCAGAAATTGATGAGGTTGTTGAAGAATTGGAATTAGGCACAAACAGAAGAATCTTAGGTATTATTACAGCAGCTATTTTTTTAGGTTCTATTATAGTATTGCAGATAGACATTGGTTATGAACTTCTTGGAATTCCAGCTTTGTCATTCATCGGGTTTTTAGTTACTGTAATCTTATGCATCTATTTATATTTCAAGGCAAAAAATGACAGATTAATGTTAATGAAAAAGTAAATATTAATTAACATTAGAAATCAATATAAATAATAAAAATAGTATCTATAGGTGATATTTATGAGCAAAATAAAAAAAGGATTATTAATTGGAATAGGCTTAGCTTCTGTAGCTAAAAGAGAAGCTAAAAAGGTTTTAAATGGATTAGAGAAACAAGGAAGATTAAATGAGCCCAAAGCAAAAAAATTAGCAAAAAGTTTATTGAAAAAAGCAATCACAAAAGAAAGAAAACTGCAAACAATGCTTAAAAAAGAATTAGTAAGGGATCTAAATTCACTTAAAAGAAGGGTAAAGAAAGTAGTCTAATTTAATCTTTTTATTAATTCGGTTACGATATTCTTCTTCTTTTCTTCATTTAATGAAAAAAGTGTTTTTTTAATCATTTTTTCAGAGATAGTGAAAATATAATTAATTTTAATAATACTATCTTTCACAGCTCCATCTTTCATGGTTAATGGAATGCCTTCCATTTTTAAGTTACTAGTTATGCCCATCACAATAATGTTCCCAAATTCTTCGAACAAAACCACCGCAGGTCTTGTTTTTATTTCATAAGTATCTGTAAATTGAACCTCTGCTAAGACAACATCCCCGAACTTATACATTCTCCCACGCCTCATCTTCTTTACTGTTCCATAGTTCTTTCATTTTTGGTTGTTGTATTTTATGCAAGAATTCATCATATTGGTTATTTTTCTTTATAATTTTAAATACCTTTGTCATCTTTTCTAAAAGCTCATTATAAGTCTGTCTAGGGTATTCTTTAGCTTCCTTTAACTGTTCTATAACCGTTTCGGTAAGTTGTATCGTCGAAACATTATCTTTCATATATAATCACCTATATACTGGTTATATACCAAGTATATAAAGATTTCGGTCACTTTTCATTTAATTCGCTAAAATCTTGTTCTCAACACTCTTAAATAAATTCCAGTCGAGTTTTATTAATTGTTTTACAACAGGGTTATCTTTATTTAATTTGTATAAGTCCGACTTACCAACTCTTCTTGTTTTTACAATTATCCGGTTTCTCTCTAGTCTATCCCAAATAGTTTGTAATGTAGAATAACTAACTCCAGAATTTCTTGCGATTTCTGTTAAGGGATAATCAAAAGTCTGAAAAGTAATTAAAAAGTCCAATATTTTAATTATTGGGTTTTTCCCAAAAACTTCAGCAAATATTGTTTTGTTTTCCATAAGGTATAGTATGGTAAGGGATATATAAATATTTAGAAATTGATTTAACTTAGCTTAATTTTTAGCCTTTTCCCAGATTTCTTCAAAGAATTCTTTATAGGCTTCATAATTCTTTTTTGATTTAATAATAAAAGCAGTTGGCCTTTCACCTAAAACTATGGTTGTTACATGATTCTTAAATATAAATAAACCTGTTGGTAAACTTCTATTCGTAAATCTAATGTCCATAAGCTTAAACCTATAATAATCATCAATAATCTTTCTTATCTTAGTATGTGCTATTAATTTAACTTGAATATTCTTTTCAATTCTTTTTCTGTGATAATCTTGGAATAATTTTAATATCGGTTTTTCCCCTAGTTCTTTACTTAATGCAAAAACATAATATTCATCACCACTATTTAATGTATCAATAACGTAATTTAAAGCAGATTTTATTCCTTCAAAAGATTCATAAACAATAGCCTCTTGTTTATCTTCTGTTAATTTTCTTTTTTCTTCAATTAAAGGGATAATGTTTTCTTTTAATTCTAATTTTTGCTGCTCAATCTCCCTCTCTTTTTCATTAAGTAAGCTAAGAAGTCTTTTCGGATCTGATGCCTGGAAATGTTTCACATTATTCTTGATTACAAAACTAACTAATCCCTTTTCTTTTAACTTCTCTAAGAGTGCATAAATCTTGGAATCTGGGACTTTTGACTTATCTATTATTTTGCCAACAGTGCTCGTCTCCAGCTCTAATAAGGCAAAATAGACCTTAATTTCAGAATCTGTTAAGCCTATCTGATTTAATATTTTTGTTTGCATAAAACTAAATGATTTTAACAATATTTAAGCCTTTCTTATTACCACTACCTTAGTAGGGGGTTATACTTAAATAGAATATATCTATTCTTACTACTATCTAATAAAGAATCAATGGAAATAAAAAATGAAAACAAATAAAACAATATGGGGGATCACACTTTTTGTTTTATTTAGCTTTTTAGTAATAAGCTGTTCAGGCCCAAAACAAGAAGAACAAAAAGTTGTAAAAATAGCTTACTTACCGGTTATTCAATCATTACCCTTATATTTATCTATTGAAAAAGGTTATTTTAAAGAAGCAGGTATTGACATTGAAGCAATTAAATTTGAATCACCAAATCAAGTTATTGACGCTTTACTTTCTGGACAAGTTCAATTTGGAGCAGCAGCTGCCTCTGGTATTACTGCTGTGAGTGAAGCTGCAAAACCAGGTTCCTTAAAAATTTTTGCTGTAATTGGTGGCGATTTTAGTATAATAAATGACTTGTTATTAGTGAAGTCAGACAGCAGTATACAATCCATTAAGGAGCTTAAAGGCAAAAAATTAGGTATTCTACCAGGTATTCAATTTCGAACAATAGCCAAACAGATCTTAACTAATGAGGGACTGCTCCCAGACAAGGATGTAACAATTGTGGAGTTAGCCGTTCAACTTCAGGTGCAGGCTTTAGCTTCCGGACAAATTGATGCACTTTTAACAATTGAACCAATTGGAACGATTGGAAAATCTAAGAAAGTTGCTAAAGATTTGATTAAGTCTCCGATGGTCCAATACATTTCAAATCCATGGTATGGTGCGGTTCTGGATGTAAGTACACAGTTTGTAAAAGACAATCCGAAAACTACTAAAAAAGTTTTGGATGTTTTTGATAGGGCTATTAATGAAATTAATCAAGACCCCCCATCATCAAAACAATATCTTAAAAGTTATACACCTCTTACTGAAGACTTAATTGCGCAAGTTCCTTTACCTATCTTTAAAATGTGTACAAACCTTACCGATGTGGATATAGAATCTTTGCAAAAATTCTTTGATATCTTTACTAAACACAAAGTAGTAGACGGAAGAATAGATCCAAGAAGTTTGCTCTATTGTTGAAAATCTTAATAAAATAAAAAAATAAAAATGGAACCAGTCATAACTGTAAAAAACCTGAAGAAGAGATTTAATCAGCAAGAGCTATATCAAGATATCTCTTTCAAAATTAACAAAGGTGATTTCGTAGCTATCTTCGGTCCAAACGGATGCGGCAAAACAACCATACTAAATATTTTATCAAAGTTAATAAAGAAAGACTCAGGAGAATTCAATATAAAAGATTTTAATCCTAATAAATTTAGTTATATCTTCCAGAATTACAGAGACTCTTTATTGCCTTGGAAAAACAATTATGAAAACATAGCTTTCCCCTTAAAATTACGAAATAAACACAATGGAGAAATAAGAAGAACCATTGATGAACTTCAAGTAATCTTTAATCTTAATCTAGATTTAAGAAAATATCCTTATGAATTAAGTGGGGGGCAACAGCAGATATTATCTTTTGCAAGGGCTTTAATAAACAAACCAGAAATGTTGTTTATAGATGAGCCATTTTCAGCCTTAGACTATGAAAATAATCTAGTCTTAAGAAAACATCTACAAAGCTATTATTTGAAGTATAAACCAACAATTTTAATGATTACACATAATATTGAAGAAGCAGCACATTTAGCAAATAAGATTATAGTCTTATCAAAATCACCTACAAAAATAATTAGAATTATTGAAAATCACGAAAAATATCCTAGAAATTTAGACTTTTTAAAATCTAAATCCTATCATATAATAAAAGATGAAGTATTAGATGCATTTAAGATAGGAGCAAATCTATGAGAAAAAATGTTTTAATTGGTCCTATAATAGTAATTTTAATATGGTTTTTAATATCTAAATTGAATTTAATAGATAAATTCTTTTTACCAGACCCATTCACAACACTCAAAGAGTTGTTCAGTTTAATTTTTAATGGGGTTATAATCCAAGATATCTTACTAACAGTCAAAAGAACCATCTTAGCCTTTATAATTTCAATAATTATAGGTCTACCCTTAGGTTTAATCTTAGGCTCTTCAAGAAAACTATATGAAAGCTTTGAATTCGTTATTGATTTTTTTCGGTCTATACCTGCTACAGCTATGTTCCCTTTGTTTTTATTAGTCTTTGGGATAGAAGATAAATCAAAGATTGCAGTTGCTGCATTTGCTTCTGCTATTATTATAATCTTCAACACTGCTTATGGTGTTTTTTATTCAAAAAAGTCAAGAATCTTAGCAGCTAAGTTAATGGGGGCTTCAAAGCATCAAATCTTCAGATTTATCTCCTTTTGGGAATCTTTACCACAAACATTTATTGGTTTAAGGACAGCTCTAAGCTTCTCTTTGATCATAATCATCGTTACAGAAATGTTTATTGGAACGTATGCTGGTTTAGGAAGGAAAATAATTGATTTTCAAATAACTTATAATATTTCAGGGTTATATGCAGTAATTTTATTGACAGGAATTATAGGTTATTTGATAAACTTAATTTTTGTTTACATTGAGAAGAGATTAATACACTGGTCTGGAAGATAATCTCAATAGATTTCAACATTAAGGTCTTTTATCCTTTCAAAATGTTTATCCCGTGTTATAATCGTATCGCAGTTATGCGCAAGCATCGTTCCAACTACCAAACTATCCAGAACATTTATGTCTTTCCCCGCTTTCATTAAATCTACTCTTATCTGTGCAGCTTGGGTTGAAGCCAAAAAATTAAGGGGTAATATTTCAATTGTGCTTAGGAAATTATTAACAATTAAAGTCTTTCTTTTGTCGGATTCAAAGTAGAAGCCTTGTAACGCTTCAAAAACGTTTATAGTCGTTGTAACAATGAGTTCGTCTTTTATTTGAGAGGCTTTTTTAATAGCTTCAGATTTATTCTTTAAAAGATCAATTATGAAGGTTGTATCTAAACATCTCATAGTTTTTTGCTCCTTTCTTTAATCTCACGATTAGCATCTTCTTTAAGCCGTTTAATTCTCATCTTTATTCGTGCTTCTTCCTCATCGCTCATATCAGATAAAGCACCTGCAAATTCCATAATGCTCCTCTTTCTGGGCAAAATCCTTCTTAGTTCATCAGAAAAGCTTTCTTTAGCATTCTTATTCATAGCTAAAATCTCATATACATCATCCATTATAGAAATTGTTTTTGTTCCCATCT
>CAYIHC010000006.1:0-13942 GCA_964363105.1 Candidatus Woesearchaeota archaeon
TATATTAAAGTTATCAGGCTTAAAACCCTCATATCAAATAGCAAAAGAACCAATAACCGCATCAAAAAAAAGCTATAATAACAGATTAAAGTTTAATTCTTTCAACTATAAGTTTATTTTTCAATAAGAACAGCATTAATAGCCCCTTCTTGCCCAGGTCTATTAGTAATTCTAGCTAAACCTTTCTCAGTTTCTATAATTGTTCCTTTGGTCATTATATTTCGTCTAATATAGTTTTTATTCGCACTATTATCCTTCACAGTTTTAATCTGTAATTTTTGAAATTTTTTTGTTTTTAAATCAAGAACATTAGCAGTATTATTGCTCAATTGGAATACCTTATTCTCAGCATTCCTTATTCTTATGTTTCTAACTCTTTTCTCCCCTAATAAAGTCAATGCAGGCTCTCTTCCAATTTCACTTTTCTTCTTATCTCTAGCCTTGTGATATTTTCCACCAGATACTTTTCTTTTGCTTCTTAATTTCCATATAGCCATAATGAACTTCTGATTTAATCAATTTAAAAGCTTTTCTTAAAACAAAAACTCATTAAACGCAGCTACAAACCCACACAGCACGAAAATACAAAGCTTTAAAAACAAAAGAATAACCTACAAAAACATGTCAGAAACAGATCGTCCATTAGATGCTCTTAATCATTCACGAAATAAAAGAGTGATCGTAGAGTTGAAAAATAACAAACAGATTATAGGCACATTAAAATCATTTGATGTCCATATTAATACAGTATTGGCAGATGCAGAAGAGCATGAAAATGGTCAGGTAAAAAGGAAATTAGGAAATGTTTTCATAAGGGGAGATACTATTATATTAATAACATCTCAATAATTCTAGAGGTTTAAAATGACTAAAGGAACGCCATCAATGGGTCGTAAAGCATCTTCAAGATTACATTACAAGTGCAGACGTTGTGGAAATTCATCATACCATAGATCAAAGAAAGTTTGTTCATTCTGTGGCTTTGGAGCTTCATCTAAGATAAGGGAATATGCATGGCAAAAGAAAACATTTTCAAGGAAAGCAAAATAAACTTTAATTCTGTTTTAGTTCTTTTATTTAGACAATAAAACCAAGAATAGATTTAAATACTTTATTAAAAAGCGAATATAAGATTGATTAAGAACGCTAAATAAATTTATAAAATAACCAATCAAACTAAAAACATGCCCTATAGAGATATCGTTTTAAATTCACAAAAAGGACTAAACATAAAGGAAATTAGGAAAAGTTCTCTTTATGTAAAAGCCAAATTCGGCCCATCCAAAATCACTAAAATTCCTTTGACCCTCAGTCACGAGATTGCTTTTAGTGTGGGAGTTATAATAGGCGATGGACATTTAAAAAAACGAAAGCTACAGATAACTATCGAATTAGCTAATAAAAAACTACTTCGCCATATAAGAGAGATATTTAAGAAAATATTTTACAGAAAGTTCAATATTCATCCCGTAAAAGTAAGATCCGGTAAGAAACCAACATTTAATATGTGCGTTGACAGCAAAGCAATCTATAATTTCTTAAATAAAGTATTTGAAGTTCCAATAGGTAAAAAAAGTAGCATAGTAAAAGTTCCAAAGATTATTCTATCCAGTAATAATTCAATCAAAGCAGCATTTTTAATTGGGATAATGGTTACCGAAGGAGGAAAAAGGGGAAAAGGCTTATCTACCGCTAGCAAGGGACTATGGTTAGGAGTTGCAAGGTTATTCAAACATCTAAAAATAGTTATTCGAACAGAAAGATGGACACACAAAAGATATAAAAAGGAGTATTATGGTCTTATCTTTAAAAAGGAGGATCTAAAAAAGATTATGCGGGAGTGCCGGAGCGGCCAAACGGGACAGATTTTATCTATAATAAATGTCTAAGCTTAGGTCATTCTGGAAGACACCTGTTGGCTTAGTGCCTACTAAGGTTCAAATCCTTACTCCCGCAAAACTTTGATTAAGAACTCTAATACATAATCCTTTAAAACAAATTCATTGAAAATACTAATCAATGAACAATAAAAAAGAATTAATAATATTTGATTTGGACGGAACCTTAAATGAATCTAAATTGCCAATAGACGAAGAAATGGCAATTCTATTCCCAGAACTATTAAAGAAATATAAAGTTTCAGTTACATCTGGAAAAGGCTTTGATTTATTTCAAAATCAGTTTTTAAAATTCCTAAAATGTGAAAAAGAACTTTTCAATAATTTATTTCTATTTCCAACATGCTCTACTAGTTTTTATGTTTTCAAAGAAGATTGGATTCCAGTTTACAAAGAAGTCTTGACAAAAGAACAAAAAGAAAAAGTTTTCAATGCCTTCAAAACAACTTTCAAAGAAATGAACTACAAATATCCTGAAAAGGTTTATGGGGAAGTAATAGAAGACAGAGAAACACAGGTTACATTTTCAGCTTTTGGTCAATTAGCACCTATTGAAATTAAACAATCTTGGGACAAAGATCAGAAAAAAAGAATACAAATAAAAAACATTTTAGAAAAACATCTACGGGAATTTGAAGTAAGAGTTGCCGGAACAACCTCAATAGATGTAACAAAAAAAGGCATCACAAAAGCCTATGGTATAAGACAAATTGAAAAGAATTTAAAAATACCTATAAGTAAAATGTTATTTGTCGGGGATGATCTAACTTCAAAAGACGGTAATGATTATCCCGTAAGAGAAACAGGAATTGAATGGATAGAAGTTAAAGGCCCAAAGGAAACAAAAGAATTAATTAGGAAATTATTAGACTCTACTTCTTAAGTTGAGCAGTAAATGTTTCAACTCTTGCTCCTCGAACAGGTTCAAAAATTCTTGTTACAAACCCACTTAAGTTCTACGGCCTAAGCCAACGGAAAAGCATATAAATAACAAGATATTGAACAATTTTATGGAACAAGAAACCATTACTATAAAAAAGGAAGAATATGAAAAACTCAAGAGAATAGAAGAAGTTGATTACGAACTACTTGAGGACATAGCAAAAGGAATAAAAGATATCTTACAAGGTAAAGTAAAAGAGGTCTAGATTTTTTTCATAAGTTGTTTCAAATTTTCTTTATACATTTCTAACTGTATTTTTATTAGATTTATATCCCTTTGTTGTGCCTTTTTATCTGTTATTGTAATAAGAAATATTGTCATATGCTAAAAATAAGAGGCGTTTACCATCAAATTTCTTTTCCCTGAAGAAAATATAACCCAAGAGTTTACCCATATAAGGTTCAATTTTCAATTGCTGTTCAATTTTAACAACCCTATCAAATTCAGACTTATCTAACTTATTTAATTTCCCTTCATACCATTCCGAACGAAATACTCTAAACATTAATAGTTTAAAGCATAAGGGGATATTAAAAGATTTCTCTCAATTTCCCTGCTTCATTTTCTCTAACAATTCTTTGTCTTCAGCTATTGCTTGAGTAATAAACTTTTTAACAACATCAGCAGGAATAGCAAACCCCAAACCCTCAAAGCCTTTTATCTTCAATCTGTTTATCCCAATAATCTTTCCCTCTATTCCAACCAAAGGTCCACCGGAATTTCCCGGATTTATAGGAACATCAGTTTGAAATGAACCATAAGGAACACCAGGCAATTCCCTGTTAATCTGACTTATTATTCCCTCTGTAACTGAAAAACTTAAACCACTTGGATTCCCTAAAGCAATTACTCTATCCCCTACTTTAACAAGATCAGAATCAGCAAAATCAAGAGGTTTTATTTTCCCTTCAATTGCAATTACAGCTAAGTCTAATTTTGGATCTTTTTTCACAATCCTCATTGGAAAGTTTCCTTTTTTATAAGTTATAATAGCCCCTGCATTTATTCCATCTATAACATGATGATTAGTTACAATATATCCTTCATTGGATACAACAACACCGCTTCCTAAACCCAGATTAGTTTGTATACTAACAACAGATTCCAAAGTTTCCTCTATTATGCTAGAAAAGTCCTGCGATTTTATTTGAACTTCTTTTAAACTCTTATCTAATTTCTTATTTTCAACTTCCAAATTCTGTATTGAACTTGTCAAAGAACTTGCACTTTTCTTGAAATCTTCTTCTACTATACCAATCTTGCCATTAATATTAGTGATTACATTATTCATCTCCATCTTAAAACTGCTTAAACTACCCTGTAATTCATTAAACTTATCATAAGCTAATTTACTTCCATACCCCACATAACCAACTAATACTATTTGTATAATAAGAAGAACAATCACCAGATTTTTTAAACTATCACTCATAAATTTAATTTGATTTTAGGATTTATAAAACTTTATTTAACTTTAGAAATAGAAAGCTTTAAATATTTAAACATAATTACGTTTTTTTATGGTAAGTATAACTCTATCAGTTCAGGAAGAGACAAGAGAATTAATGAGAAAGCACGATGAAGTAAACTGGTCAGGATTCATTAGAAAATCAATCGAACAAAAAGCAATAGAATTAGAAAAATTAAATAGTCTAAAAAAGAAACTAAAAATGGACGAAGAGATTAGTGATTGGTCAGTCAAACTTCAAAACGTTTCTAGATCTGGTAGGTTAGAAGCCTTAAAGAAAAAAGGATTAATATGAAACTTATAGTTGACAGCAACATCTTATTTACATATTTTTGGAAAGAATCCGTTACTAGAAAAATACTCTTAAATGGTAGATTAGAGCTCTTTTCTCCGGAATTTGCACTTGAAGAAATCAACAGATACAAGGAGCATATTAAAGAAAGAACAAACCTAACTGAAAAAGAGTTTAATAGTGCCAAAATAAATATAGGTATAGGGATAATCTTTGTTTCTATTGAAGAATATAAAGTCTTTTTAAAAAAGGCATTGGAAATCTCACCCGATAAAAACGACATTGACTTCTTTGCGTTAGCTCTAAAATTAAAGATGCCTATCTGGTCTAATGATAAAAACCTAAAAAAACAAAACATAATAAAAGTTTACTCTACAGAAGAAATATTGAACAGTTTAATTTTTTAATACACAACGCTTAAAAACAATTCTTTAAGCACTTAAAAAATGGTTCAAAAGATATTATTCATTCCATTGATTATAAGTTTTTTAGCAACTTTAATAGCTCTTCCACATTGGATCAACAGAGCAAAGCATGCAGGTTTAGTTGGAAAAGACATGCATAAATCAGACAAAAGAGAAGTAGCTGAAATAGGCGGTATTCCTGTATTGTTTGGTTTCCTTCTTGGTTTATTATCTTATATTGCATTGTCAACTTTTTATTTCAAGAACATTTCAAGAAGCCTTGAAATTATGGCCTTACTATCCGCAATTTTAATTATTGCTTTAATGGGTTTAATTGATGATATCTTAGGTTGGAAAATTGGCTTAAGACAATATCAAAAACCGCTATTTACATTGTTAGGAGCATTACCAATAATAGTAATTAACGCAGGACATTCAAGAATGGTTCTTCCATTTATCGGCCCAATAGATTTTGGTTTATTATACCCCCTATTATTAATACCCATTGGGATTATGGGTGCCTCAAACGGCTTTAATATGCTTGGCGGTTATAATGGTTTAGAATCAGGCTTAGGAATTATAATCCTATCAGCTTTAGGATTTATCTCTTGGAGATCAGGAGTAGCTTGGATCGCAGTTGTTTCCTTCGCAATGGTATTTGCTTTAATTGCTTTTTATCTTTATAATAAACACCCAGCCAAAATCTTTCCAGGCAATATGTTAACCTATTCTATAGGAGCATTAATTGGATGCATTGCAATCTTAGCAAATATAGAAAAAGCAGCTTTAATATTATTCATCCCTTATTTCATTGAGTTTTTTTTAAAACTAAGGGGTTTAATGCAGATTGAAAGCTTTGCTAAACTAAATCCAGATGGTTCTTTATTATTGCCTGAGAAAAAATTATATGGCATAGAACATTTAGCAATTTTAATGTTAACAAAACTAAAAACAAAAGTAACAGAATTAAAAGTTGTTTTATCATTATATCTTTTAGAAATCATTTTAGCTATAATAGCAATTTTTGTTAGATAATCAAATTTGTTATTAATTACTAATTTATTAGAAAGTTTTCAATTTATTTAGGATATTTACAACTTTTTTGTAGCAGATTATATAAACAAGTAAGTATTCTGTTTTTTATGGTAAATTTTTATTTAGATACATCAATATGGCTTGACTTATTTGAAAACAGAAATGAACCAAATTTTCCAAAATGTGAGAATGCAAAGAAACTTATAGCAAAGATAATACAAGATAATAATAGAATAATCGTTTCAAATAATAATTTTTTTGAATTAATCACTTTAGGTTACACAAAATACGAAATAAAATTATCCCTTAATCAGTTCGGGAGAACTATATATTATGTTTGGTCTACAGGAAAACAATTCAGAAAAGCAAAAGATCTCGCATTAAAAAGGAATGTTCCAAAAAGAGATGCTCTCCATGCATTGATTGCAAGAGACAACAAAGCGATATTGATAACTTTAGACAAACATTTCCAGAATTTAATAGATATAGTAAAAATAAAACAACCTCGGGATTTTATCTGATCTTAAACTTCTTTTCAAGCTCATTAAATACTTGTTCCCCTGCTTTATGTAATTGTTCATCTGTAGTTCTATGTTTAGATATGCCTTGTAATTTTGAAACTGACTTCAATAGCTCTTCTTTTTCCAACTCAGACAATTTGTGTCGTATGGCATCCCTTACAAACTCAGTTCTTGTGCTATATCTGTATTTTTTGCTTACATTATCTATTTCATTTAATAATTTTTTTTCAATTTTTATATTCAATGCTTCCATAGTAATATTTTGTGTATACAAAGTATTATTTAAATCTTTCTATCAGTTTGTTAGACTTTCCGTAAACAAAACATTTATAAGTGGTTATAACATTGTTATAACATGCAAATAATCAAAAAAGTGATAAAGGTTGGCAACAGTGCCGGAGTATTATTGCCAAAACAATGGTATGGCGGAGAAGCAAGAGTAGAGTTGATTAAAAAACCATTAAATGTAAACGAAGATATAATAAAGATATTAAACCCTTACTTGCAATCTATAATAGGGCTATATTTAGTTGGGAGCTACTCAAGAAACGAACAAACAAAAGGCTCTGACATTGACGTAATTGCTATTTCAGAAGACCTTACAAAAGAAATTGTTCAAAAAGATTATCATATATCCATTTATCCATTAAGCAATATAGAAAGAACAGTCAAAGAACACCCCATCTTGATATTACCTCGTTTATTGGAAGCTATACCCATAATAAATAAAACACTACTATCCAACTTAAAGCGTTCTGAAACAAACTTAAAGAGTATATCGGAGTTTATAAGAGAAACACTTAGAATTATAAACTTAGATAAAAATTTAATTGAACTTAATAAGAGTGATATTGCTCAGAATGAGGTTATATATTCATTAATGCTTAGACTAAGAGGAATATTTATAGCAAGGAATATTATTAAAAAACAAATATCTTTCAATAAAGAATTTAAAATATTGCTTGGTCAACAATTAAGTAAAAAAGAAATTAAAGATTCCTACGAAATTTATAGGGCTTTAAGAGATGATAAACCTATCAAAACAAACGTTAGCCACATTACAGAAGAGAAATTAATAAATATTCTTAAAAAAGAAACTTTAAAACTAAAAAATGAGATCAAAATTGACAAATAGAAAAAAGCGACTAAAAAAAGGAATTGAATCAATAGAAAAACAGATTGAATTACATAAGGAAAAACTAGAAGATACTATAAAATCAGGAAATATAGATTTAGAAGGCTATTACAAAAAAGAGATTACACATTTAGAAGATGCTAAAGAAAGAAAAAAGAAAGAAACTGAATAAAATCTTGAATTTAACTTAAATTCTGTTAAAGAAGATTAATTTCTAACTCAAAAGTGTTGAATAATCTTTATATACTCTAAAATATATAAAATAAAAGGTGATTGTAATGCAAAAAAGAGGTCAAAGCACAATATTTATTGCAGTAGCAGTTATTATAGTATTAATATTAGCCTTATTTTCCTATTATTCTTCAGTTCTAAGTAAAGCAGAAAGTCCTAAAGATGCATTAGCAATCCCCCAAACAGTAGAGGAATTAAAAAGTGCAATAAGACAATGTCTTGATGATTCTTTAGCATATTCAACATATCTTGTAGCTTCTCACGGCGGTTCAATGTTGGAAACAAACACAATGGAAATCCCAGAATTAGGAAAAATACAAATGGGTTATAATCAGGCAACAGATTCCATAAACTTGCCATCAGAAAAAGAGATTACTAAACAAATATCAGCTTCAGTGGAAACAGAAGTTGAAAGATGTGCTAATATAAATGAAAACTTTCCAGGTTTAATTAAAGAATCAAATAAACCAATAGTTTCAGTTGCAGTTGAAAACAACAGAGTAAAGGCAAAACTTCAATATCCAGTTGTAATAAAACAAGGAAGAACAGAAGCAAGAGTCTTAGAAACATATTTGTCTAGTTTGGATGTTGATTTGCTTAAATTATTAAAAACAGCAAATGATTTACTAGAAACAATAAAAAAAGATCCAGCTTATTTGGATTTATACTTCATACAAAATGCACCTGTTTCAATAACATTTTTACCATTAGAAAGCCAGAAAGGAGTATTTATCTTAACAGATGAAAAATCCTTAATTAAAAACATTCCTTTAAGCCTTGTATTTGGCGCTCAATATAAGTAACTATTTTTGAAACTAATTCTTTAATCACTTTTAACAGTTACTTAAAAAAGAAACATTTATATAGGTATTATATTTCCAATATTTATTGGAATTGTAATATGAACAAAATAGACACAATATTAAGGGAAGCTAAAAGCAGTATACTTACAAGAAAAGATTTAGATAGTTTAGCTATCAAATACAGATTAAATAGATTCAAGTTAAGAAAACTCCTTCTTAATAGTGGTTATCTTTTAACTATTTTTAGAGGAATTTACTACTTAAAAAGTTATGATGAAAAGAAGTTCAACACCTTAAAATATTCCGCTTACGAATTATTATCTCTCGGTTTGAATAAGAAAGGAATTAAATGGTATTTTGGTCTGAATACCGCACTAAAATTCTTGGGTTTAACTCACGAAGTTTTTCCAGTAAGTATCGTTATCAATGATAAGTTTAATAGAACAAAATCAATGAAGATAGCAGGCTCAAGTTTCTTATTTATAAAATTAAAACCATCTTTATTCTTTGCAATTAAAGAGGAAAAAACCAGTAATAACATACCGCTTTACTACAGCGATTTAGAAAAGACTTTGCTAGACTTAATCTACTTAAAGAAAACTATCGACCTTAGGGAATATAAATTTAATAAGTCACTTTTTCTTAAAGAATCAACTAAGTATAACCGGATAGTAAAGAATAAAATAAAGGAGATATTATAATGGAAATAAATAAAGAGAAGTTCAAAAGTTTCTTAACGTCAATAAAAAACAAAACAAGCATAACTGCGTTGGAATTAATTGAAAAAGACTTTTACCTTAATCTTTTACTTTCAAAATTAAATCTTAAATGTTACCTATTCAAGGGAGGAACTTGCTTGGCTAAAGTTTACCTTAATTATTTTAGATTTTCAGAAGACCTTGATTTTACTTTTGCGGATCAAAATCTTTTGATAGGAAAATCAACATCCAGCATAAAAAAGATATGCAAAATGAAAATAGATGCTTTCGGAAAACAAATAGAAAATCTTGATTTAGATTTTTCATTTGATAAAGCAGACAAAAAGTATATTGAGATCGGAAACAACAATAAATTAGTAACCTTCAAAGTCTACTATACTTCTGTTTTAACAGGCAATACCTCTTTCATAAAGATCCAGATTAATTTTTTTGAAAAAATTTTATTTGAACCTCAAACAAAGGAATTGCTTCCATTAATAAAACAAAGCGACTTTTCAAAAGAAGATCAGATTTACTATGAGGAGTTTCTTGCCTTCTATAAAAAGACGAAATTATCCGTTTATTCTATTAAAGAAATTGTAATTGAAAAAGTAAGGTCATTACTAACAAGAAAGGCAATAAAATCAAGAGATATGATTGATTTGTTTTTTATTTATCAAAAGTTTAAGATAAAACCACAAGATCTCTTAAAAGAAACAAAGGAAAAACTTCTTTTTTCAATAACAGCATACGGAAAATATAAAGATAATCTGCTTTTATCAAGAGAAAAACTTCAAACAGTAGAGTTCCAATACAAAGAAGTCAATCTTTTAGTAATAAAGCCGTTTGATGAAGAAAAATTTAACCGATATGTTAATGAGCTTAGACCTTTGCTTTTTGAACTTACTAAAGAATTATCGTAAAACTAGTTTTGAAGCAGTTTTTTATTAATTTTGTCTTTGAAATTAATCTTTTAATCACTTCTGAATAGTTTAAAAATTTAAAAAACATTTATATACTCCTTTAAATTAGGTTAACAGAGTAAAGAGGTGAAAATGAAACTTAAACTTTTATCTGTTATTATTGCTTTTATTTTGTTGTTTAGCGTTGTAGTTTTAGGTGAAGAAGGCTTCATAAGTTACGATAATTCAGCCAATCCAACCTTGGGTGTTTATAAGACAATTACTGAAATGGGTTTAAAGGCAAAGGAAGGGAAAACCATTACAGTAACAGACCAATCCAATCAACCAATATTAAAGATTGATCAGAGTTTATTATTAAAAACAAAAGTGACAGGAAGAGGAGTAAGAGAAAAGTCATCACCAGATGGACCTTTATATTATGCAAAGATAATAGAAGAAAATGGACAAAGATATGTAACATTAACAGAACCGGGGGGGGGAACAAGCAGGAAAGGAAATTATCTCAAGAATTCCATTAATTAAAGGCACTACTGTAGACATTAAACAAGGAACATATGGTAGAATTAAGATTAAGATAACAAACAGCGACTCAACTATTTTATTAGGGCGAAAAAAGATAGAAAAACCTGAACAGATTCTAAAAGAAATCTTAGGTGTAGATTTAAAAAATGAAATATATTTTAGAGGTGGAAATATAAAAAGTATTTCTATTCAAGAAAATACAAAAGACAAAAAAAGAAAAGTTCTCCTTAACGAAAGAGAATTAAAAACAGAATTCGAGGAAAGTATATCTAATCAATTGCCTGAGCACATTGTTTCTATTTTAAAAGAAAACCCAGAAAGTGTAAAAATGTCTGGGGGCGAGAATTATCCAATAGTCGTGGATCTGTATAGATTATCTGATGATACCAAAGCCACGATAGCAAAACTCACAGAAACACCAGCCATTAATTCTGCAAGATTTCTTAAATTGACTAGTGTCAAAAATGACCAAAGCGTGAATTTCCGATATATTTTTGATGACGGGTCTATAGTAGAAACAAAAACAGGCGAACCAGTCCAAGCAGGAAACGAATTTTTAAGAACAAAACCAAGAGAAACCCCAAAAGAGTTCAAGAATCTTGGGGAAAGCTTAAAGGAATTAGGGGGGAAGTTAAAAAAGGCACTTAAGTTTAATGATCCAGATAAAATTGCAAAGATAAACGAAAAAGGAACATGGGGAACAGGAGATACAGGTGTTGGCATTTCGAATCTAAAAACAAAATCAGGTTTGAATGTTAGAACAAAGGAAGAGCTTATAGAAGGGTATAAGTCTTATAATGAACTTAAAAACGTTTTTGAGAAGAACGCTGAAGCGAGGACAAATTTAAAAAATTCAAATGAAAATAGGGAAAAAATAAAAACGTTAAGCTGGAAGAACAATTTTTGGAAAAAATTAAAAGGAACAGTCACGTATAATAAAGTATTCGATGGGAGATATAGAAAAAGATTAATGGTTCCAAGTGACTACGAAAAAGTTGAGTATACAGAATTAAGTATACTTAACCAAGCGTTCAACGACAAAGGATTTCCGGATAAAGGAATTCTTTTGTTAGATAAAAAAATTCTAAAGGAAGTTGCCACATCCCTCGCTAAATCTTCAAATAAGGAAGACAGAGAAAATATTGGGTCTATATTACATAACACCCTAATACAAGATAGTCTAGACATTCCAGAAGGAATCGATGGAAAAGGAATTGAGGACATAAGGGGGTTAATAATAGATAGAACTTGGAAACCAGATGAAGAAAAGCCTTAGAAACAGACACATTAAAAGAGGCAATTAAAGAAGGAGAAACCAGAAAGTAATCAGAGGATTAAAGACAAGACTTTCCTTTTAATAATTATTTTAATCTACATCAACAAAGATATAAACTTAATTTTTTAAAAGCGTTACCTTTATAAATAATGAACATTACTTAAATTAATAATGATATCAAATAAAAAAATTATGTTGTTAGAACCATGGAAGTCTAATGTATTTGGAAGTTTCACTATTTCAGAAATAATGCAATTATCAAAAAAAAGAACAAAAACATGGGTTTTTAACGCTTTAAAAGAATTAAAAAACTACAAAATAATAAACACTGAAAGAAAAGGCAACATGGACATTTACAGCTTAAATATTACTAATCCGTTAACACCCCATATCCTCCAATTCATAGAAACAATTGAAAACTTAAATTTTCCATTAATAAAACTTATTTCAGAGTTAATTGAAAAAATAAAAATAAAGAACTACTCTCTGATTATATTTGGAAGTTATGCAGAGGGAAAACAAAAAAATAACTCAGACTTAGACGTTTGCTTTTTAATAGAAAACAAAGAAACTGAAAAGAAAATAAAGCCCTATGTAAACGAAATCAAGTTAAATTATCCAATAGGAATAGACGACCACTATACCCCATTTGAGGATTTTAAAAAAATGCTCACAGCAGAAGGTGAAAATCTCGGAAAGCAGATATATAAAAAACACAAAATATTTTATAATCCAGACACATATTACCAATTACTAAAAGAGGCTCATAAAAATGGATTTAAAGGATAAATCTGCATTATACTTAGAAAGAGCGAAGAATGAATTAAACCTGTCTAACGCAGTTTTTAAAATCTCTACAGAAAATAAATTAAAGCTTGACTTGGGGTTAAAGGAAGAATCAACCTTCTTTAGCAATGTTATAGGCTTGGCATATTACACAATATTCTATTCAGCAAAGGCCTTGTTAACCATCAAAGGGATTCTAACAGAACCGCCAGAAGAACATAAAAGAACATTGAACGAATTTGAAAAACTTGTTCTGTCTGGCGAGATTGATATGCAGCTTCTTATAATATACAAAACAATAGTTGTCAGGGCAGAAGAACTTTTAGGTATATTTGTAAAGGAAAAGTCAAAAAGGGGAAGGTTTACCTATAAAAAACTACCCCAGACAAATTTAGAGCCTGCAAAAGAAAGCCTAGAAAACGCTGAAAAATTCCTTAAAAACATAAATTTAATTATTAACAAAAATTAGAAAGCAAACAGTAATTTAATCCTCCAATAATCACTTCTACAAAGATATAAACCTAATCCTCTTATTTCTATCATTTAAATCACAATATCCAATTGTTATAAACAACCAGAAGACTAATCAATATTATCCATTCAAATAAAATAGTAACTCTTATATATCACTTAGTTCACATTACCTTTATGAATCAATCCAAACTAAAGCTTTTGGAAGGCTTAAACACCATAGAAACAATCCAAAAAAAGCTCAACATAAAGAGATCTACAGCAATTAAATATATCCACTTATTAAGAAAAAAAGGCTTAATAGAAACAAAAATAGGAAGAAATAAAATTCATTTATATAAAATCTCAAAAACACCAATTATCAAAATAGGTAATCCTGGCTATTATGAAACATTAAATCTAAACTCAAAAATCAAAATCAATGAACCATATGAACATAAAGTTATAGGTAAAACAATTTCAATAGAAGAAACAATAGCTTGGGCAGCCTCAACTAAAAACATCAGAATTCATATCTCAGTTTTAAATTTATTTAA
>CAYIHC010000006.1:14042-16825 GCA_964363105.1 Candidatus Woesearchaeota archaeon
CAGATTTAGAGAGGTATAAAGAATGATAAACCTAAAAGAACAGGAAGATTTATTCATCTTAATAGGGGATCAACTAAAGGAAAAAGTTGAATGTTTGTTAATTGGCGGCAGTGCAATGATGTATTACGGCCTTAAAGAAACAACAAAAGATATAGATTTAGTATTCTTAAAAGAAGAGCAAAGAAATAAAGTCATCAACATCTTATTAAAGATAGGTTACAAAAAAAGGGAAATTAAAACACTATATAAAAGAATGATAAACCTCCCAGTATTAATGGAATTTAAAGATTCAAGGATAGATTTGTTCTTAAATAAAATTATTTCATTTAACATAACAAATACGGTTATAGAAAGAATAAAAAAAGTTTACGAATACAATAATTTTATTATTAAAATTGTTTCACAGGAGGATATAATATTAATGAAATGCGCAACAGAAAGGGCAGGAGACAGGTTGGATGCAAAAGAGCTTATAAGTAACAGTGAGATAGACTGGAACACAATAATAACTGAAAGCATAAGGCAAGCAGAATTTAGAGAACTGCTCTACCCTCTATCACTATATGATTTTCTAAAAGAATTAAAAGAAGATCTTAAGGCAGATATCCCAGATGAAATTTTAAATAAAACTGAAAAAATAGCTGAAAACAAGCTAAATGAACATTCAAAAAGCAAAAATTAAAGAATTTAAAGTTTAATTTCTTGGCGAAACATATGCTCCAGGTTGTATAGGATTAATTCTTACTCTCGGATTAACATGCATCCAATAGCTTAATTTACTATTATCAAACCCACTGCTTAACAAAGGAACAGAACAAAGATTATTTCTTCTTTCAAAATCACTTAATGGTCTTAATACAGGAACACTAAAATCAATTTTATCATTAGTTTTAACAGAATCAAAATTAAATACTTCATAACTATCCCATTTTCCACTTTCAAAGAGACAGACCCACATATGCATCTGCGTTCCAAATAATTTCCCATCCTCCGTTACATTTGCCCCTAAAACAGTTCTTACTCTTGGTTTTAAATTAGGAGAATTTAACATATCACAAAGTTTCAAATATAAAGCTGCCGCACCATTGCTATACTCCTTGCAGCACCCAACACCAGTCTTTAAATTCCAAATAACATCCTCAGGTTTACTTAAAGGTATGGGCTCCATTTTCTGATAAAGAATCAACAATGCACAATTAAGCATTTTTCTCGCCTTTTCATCATCACTATAATCTCTAAAATCTCTTTTTAATTCATTATACAAAATATTTCTTTCATCCAAAGAAAACATCTTAGCTATCTCAGAATATCTCTGTAAATAATTCATTATTGTAAAAGTGTCAAGCGACTTAACAAAGACAAGAGGTGTATAATTTTCAGGCAATACTTTACCCCAAAATAATTCATAATCCTTTTCCATAGATTCAATAATCTTCTCATTAAGGGAAAAACTATCCCCAAACAATATTCCATCAAGAGACTCTTCTCCAACAAAATCAGCATATTTATTTAAAAATTCATTTGTCAAAACAACACCGTCTAAATTAACAGCTTTCTTCCATTTTTCCCTTAAACTTTCCTCTTTAACAGTAGTTTCTATTCTTTCAACTTCAGGTTCTTTGACAATTTCTCTAAAACAACTAGAAACTGAAACTAAACCAGTTACCATCAATGACATTTTCAAAAAGTTTCTTCTATTAATCCAGTCTTCCATTATCTCAAACAATAAGCACTATTTATAAATCTTATTAATTATACTACTTTTAGGTAATAAACTAACGACAAACAGCTATCGGTATCCTAAATACCGAAAAATGTGCAAATACAAGTATTCCAAATACCGATAAATAGCGCCCAAGAAATTAAAAATCTTTATAAGTATAAACAATTAACAAGTTTTATGTCAAAAAAGAGGTTTATAGTAGTAGTTCTATTAGTATTTTTGTTATTTAGTCTAATTGTTAATGCCCAATCTAAAACCAGCACTTTAAAACCAACATATAAAGAAACAATAGGTTCTTTCTCTTCAAGAACAAACGCATTGGGGGATTTGATTCTCCAAGGTGAAACATCAACAGGAAAATCAGAAATTAGCATTAATCAGAAAATTCTCAGGAATCTTGACACAATCTCAGTTGAAAATGATGGCGATAAGGATTATATTTCTATAAAACCAAAAGATGAACTCAGAAAAACAGGCAAATATGTTTCTATTTCAGACATTGGTTCAGTGCCAGAGATAAAAATTCCATTCAGTAGTAGATATGATTCAACTATTGAGCCTTTAGGCAACAGATTAAGATTAACATTTGACTCAACAACTAAAAAAAGCGTTCCTGTTACCTCAGGAAGCCAACCAGTTAAAACAAAGGGGAAAGATGCGCTTGTTTCAAAAGAACAAAACTTAAATGCAGAAGAGATTAAAGAAATCCTTTCCTCTTTTCAAAAATTAAACAAAGATTACCTACCGATTGAAACAAAAGAAATATTAGCAGCGTTAAAAGAACAAGGGCGGGAGTTTGCAGGGAACTTAGAAATTTTTCTTGGGGAAGAGTCCTTAATTGTCAGTGTCAATACCGTAGTTCTAAGAAAACAACTCGAAAAACTATATGAAAAAGGGTTGTTAAGAGGAAGAATTAGTTTGAATACAAGAACAGATGAAGATGGAAATATAAAGATAGCAATGATGGATCTAGAAAAAGCAAAAATTAACCCTATGAGTGTTGCCACAGCAGTAAGATATAATCCCTCAATAGAAGAATCTCTAAAAGCGCCACCTATTA
>CAYIHC010000007.1:0-16803 GCA_964363105.1 Candidatus Woesearchaeota archaeon
AGATAAATTTAGAACGTTTAAAACTTCAAATAAATTCTTTATACAAGATAAATTAGAGAAAGGAAAAGAGTATAGGTTAATTGGTGCTTTTAATTTTAAAGATTTGAAATTTACTTCTCTTGAACATAAAAAAGATGATAAAATAAAATTAATTCATTGGTTGCCTGAATCTGAAAATTTAGTTAAGGTAGAGGTGTTAATGGATGATGGAACTTTAAAAAAAGGTTTAGGAGAAGCTTCAATAACAGATTTAAAGTTAAATACTATTGTTCAGTTTCAGAGATTTGGCTTTTGTAAATTAGATTCTATTGAAAATAAAGTTTATAGGTTCTGGTATATGCATAATTAATCACTTTAAAGTAATTACATTCAATAGAAATCTTTATAATAGGGTTTTATATAATGTTTAATACCGTTTTAAAGAGGTGAAAAAAATGGAAGAAAAATACTTATTAGCTTTATTTGTTGTGGTAGTAGCATTGTCTTTCTTGTTTACAAGCGGTGGAAATATCAGTGGCAGAGCTGTTGATGACTGCGTTGTAGAAGGACAAGAGGCTGTAGTTAATGAGATGGATTCACAACTGTATGCAGGAACATACAAAGTGTGTGAAAACCATAAATGGAGATTTTATAGCTGCGATACAGCTGAGAGGGCTTATTTAAGTCATGGTTCAGAGGTTAATTGTATAGCCAATGAGGTTACTCCTTGGTCTTAAAGAGGTGAAAAAATGGAAGAAAAATATCTTTATACGATAGCGATTGTGGTAATTTTTGCAGGGTTCTTATTTACTAGTGTAGGAACTTATACTGGTAGACCTGTTATAGATGTGGCTGAATCACTAGAAGCTGATTATTCAAGCACTCCAGGAAGCTCTAGTTCTGGTGTTTTTGAAAATTGTGATGAAGGGAATCAACGGACTACGAGAATGAGTGAATATGGGGAATATGAAGAATGTATTAATGGGGCTTGGAGAATAAAGTATTGTCACCCTGGTGAAGTGGCTTTGCCAAGAGTTCAAAGTAATAAGGTAGTTTGTGCCGAATAAACTACTTTCTTTTTTTACTTTTGAGTGGTTCTTTTTAAACGAAATATTTATATATTACTGTTAATTATGTTCCTATAAGTTTATTTAAAATAAAAATGAGGTGAAAAAAAGTGGAAGAAAAATATCTTTATACAATAGCGATTGTGGTAATTTTTGCAGGGTTCTTATTTACTAGTGTAGGAACTTATACTGGAAGGGCAGTTAGGTCGACTAATAATGACGCTGATGTTGAAAATATAGCGTCGTTAGGAACTGATTTTTCTAGTTGGGAAGGAAGTAGTGCAACTGAAGGATTTAGTGGTCAGCTTGAAAGCCCAGTTCAAAGAACAAACTGTGATGGTTATGTTTGTTGTGAACAATCTCAAGAAGGTGATCAACAAGTAGATAGTAGGATTGATGGTTTGTATTCTCAATGTGTGAACGGTAAGTGGTTGCCTCACACACCATGCGAAGCCTATCAAATAGCTATCCAAAAGATAGATGAGAATGGTCGACCAGTTGTAAGCTGTAGTTCAAGAGAAACTAGCCCTAGATATTAGGAGCTAAACTTTCTTTTTTATATTTTTCTTTATATATACTATAACATAATTATTCTTATAATAAAATCCGATTGATTAATTACTATGAGATTTGCACATATAGCGGACTGCCATATAGGTGGATGGATAGAGGATAGATTAAAAGAATTAACAATACTTGCTTTTAAGAAAGCTATTGATATCTGTATTAATGAAAAGGTAGATTTTGTTTTAATTGCAGGAGACTTGTTTAATACAGCTATACCTCAAATAGAACTAATAAAACAGACTACAGAGGAATTAAAGAGGCTTAAAGACAATGATATAATGGTTTACTTAGTTCCTGGATCTCATGATTTTTCTCCTTCTGGAAAAACAATTTTAAGTGTTTTTGAAAAGGCAGGATTAATCAAAAATGTGTATAATGAAGAAGGAAATAAACTAGAATTAACTACGGATGGAAAAACAAACGCAAAGATAACAGGTATGTTAGGATTAAGAAATTCTTTAGAGCTTTTAAAGTATGATTCTTTGGATTTAACTAATTTAGAGAATGAAGGGGGATTTAAGATATTTTTATTGCATTCTGGAGTAAATGAATTTATGCCCTCTGGATTCGGTTTTACTGCTTTACCTTTAGATAAACTGCCAAAAGGGTTTAATTATTACGCAGCAGGACATATTCACTATGTTTTTCAGAAGAAATTAAGTGAAAATTCAGTTTTATCTTATCCAGGTCCTTTGTTTCCAAATAGTTTCAGCGAATTGGAAGATTTAGATAATGGAGGATTCTTGATTGTTGATGATAATCTAAATATAAGAAGAGAGGAAATAAAATTAAAGGATGTTGTTAAGGTTAATATTAATGCGGATAATAAAATACCAAGTGGAATAGAAAAAGAATTAATGGAGATAAATAACGTAACTGACAAAATTGTTTTGATTAGAGTAAGTGGTGTTTTAAAAGAGGGTTATCCTTCTGATATTAATTTTAATTTGGATAATTTAAAAGATGCTTATATTGTGCTTAAAAATACTGCTGGTTTAAGCGCAAAAGAATATGAAACATTGGAAATAAATGAAAGCATTGTTAATATTGAAGCGGAAATAGTTGAAAATAATATTGAAGATATAAAAAATGTTAATTTTGATGAAGGTATGATACTGTCTTTGTTAAGTGTTCTTGATAAATCAAAAGAAGATGGTGAAACTGTAAATGATTTTGAAAAGAGAATAATTGAAGATATAAAAAATGAATTAAAATTAAAGGGGTTGTTTGAGAGATGAGATTAAATTATATTTATCTTAAGAATATAAGGAGTTTTTTAGAGCAAGAAATAAAATTTAATAAGGGAACAACTTTGTTATCAGGAGATATCGGATCTGGGAAGTCTACTGTTTTAATGGCTATTTGTTTTGCTTTGTTTGGCATAAGTAAAAGTAATTTATCAGGAAATGCTTTATTAAGAAACGGAGAGAATGAAGGTTTAGTTAGACTAAGTTTTAAAGTAGATGATAATGAAATTGTTATTGAAAGGAAGCTTAAAAGATCATCTTTAAGCGTTGTTCAATTATCCGGGAAAATAATTGTAAATGGAAAAGAAGAAGTAAAATCACCTATTGAGTTGAAACAAAATATATTAGAATTGCTTAGTTATCCAAAAGAATATTTAACAAAATCAAAAGACATTATTTTTTATTATACGGTTTTTACACCGCAGGAAGAGATGAAAGCTATTTTGTTAGGAGATAAGGAATTAAGACTAGAGACATTAAGAAAAGTGTTTGGAATTGATAAATACAGCAGAATCAATGAAAATTTAGTTATATTTTCAAAGGCATTAAAAAGCAGAAGAGATGAACTAACTGGTTTTATATTAGATCTTACATTAAAAGAAAATGAGTTGAATGGACTTAACAAAAGAAGAGATGAACTAAATTTAAAATTAGAGCCTATTAAAAAGAATATTGAGATTAAATCAGAAGAATTAAGGTTTATTGAAGGTTCTATTAAAGAGCTTGAAAATAAGATAAAATCATTAAATGAATTAAAAAACAATTTAGAAATTAATAAAAATGAAATTTTTATGAAAAAACGTGAATTTAATTCTTTAAATGAAGAAATAAAGAATATTAAGTTAAAGGTTAATATTATAGAAAAAGAGTTAGTTGGTTATAAAGAATTAGATATTGAATTGTTGAAAAAAGAACTTTTAACTGAGAAGAGTTATTTAGGTAATCTCACTCTTAAGAAAAATGAAGTAATGGAGTTAATGGGGGTAATTAAAACGAAGATTAGAAGTGCTGAAGATATTGTTAATCAGATAAAAACGTTAGATAACTGCCCTTTATGCTTACAACAGGTGTTACATAGTCATAAAACAAATATCTTTGATCAGCAGTTTAAAATAATAGATAATGGGAAAGTAGATTTAAGCAGATTAGTTAATGAGCTAGCGAATGTAAGCAACGAAATTAATAAAAAAGAAAATTTAATTTTAAGCTTACAGGAAAATATAAGCAAATCTGAGATATATAAAATCAAAAAAAATAACTTAAACGAATTAAATGAGCTCTTTGAGACTAAGAGCAAGAAGCTTGTGTTGTTAGCAAAAGAGACAAATATATTAGATGGGAAGAATGAAATATTAAATAAAAATATTAGTGAATCTGGCAGTATTGAGAATGAATATTTAGAATTAAAAAGAAAATTTGAAATTACTAGGTTAACTGAAAGAGATTTAATGTTAAAACTACAGTCTGTTAAAAGTGATATAGAAAACAATGAAAATTTAATAATAAGAGTCGAGAAAGAGGTTGAACTGAAAAGCAAATCAAAAACCAAGTTAGACCGGATAATAGGCTTAATTAACTTCTTTAATGATGCTTTGCCTGAAATTGTTAATACTATTGAGAAGAATGTGATGGTAAAGTTGAATAGGGAATTTAATAACTTTTTTCAGAAGTTTTTTTCTTTGTTAATAAATATAGAAAATATAAATGTGAAATTAGATTATGAATTTACTCCACAAATTGTGCAGAATGGACATGATATTGATTATTTGCACTTATCTGGGGGAGAGAAGACTGCAATAGCTTTGGCCTATAGATTAGCATTAAACAAGGTTCTTAATACAATATATTCAACAATAAAAACAAATAATTTAATAATTTTAGATGAGCCAACTGACGGATTTTCTGAAGAACAACTTGATAAATTAAGAGATGTTTTAGTAAATTTAGATACTGAACAGACAATAATAGTATCGCATGAGAGCAAGATTGAAAGTTTTGTTGAAAACATAATCAAACTTGAGAAGATTGGACATAAGTCTAGAGTTGTTTAATCATTACTCTTCTATAATCTCTTTTGTTTTGTCAAGTATCTTTTTGGCAAGATTAAATAATTTTTCATATTCTTTATTTTCCAGCGATACCTTGGTGCTATACTGATATTCTTCTCTGAGACTAATTGCTGTCGAAGATTCCTGTGCTTCTGAAACATTAAGAGAAGTAACTTCGTTTAGATCATTTTCTTCAAGGTTAATCTTTTTATCTTCAATAAGACTTTTTATCAATGCGAAAGTGCATTCCTGATTTCTGCTTTCGTATCCAAATTTTGAGATTATTGCAAGAAAACAGTGATAGATTGTATAAAACAAGCTACTGGAACACCAATCAGTGAAACCCCCTTGATGGAGATAAATAGTAACTTTAAGATTGTGTTCTGCTTTCCCAATATGTTCAAGTGCCTTTTCTTTACTTTTCTCAATCAGGATTAATCCTCTGTGTTTTTTACCTTCTTTAATTTCTTTTTCTGCTTTATTCAGACACCAATCAATTTTATTCTTTGCGTGACTCATTATACACCTCAATAAATTTTTCTTGTCCGTGAATAACAATCCCTTTTATTGCATCAAGCAACGGCTTATGCCTCTTTTTTATATTGTCTGTTATATCTTCAAAAGTTTGGTAGAGTGGATGAATTTTTTTGATATTTATCTTATTTATTTCTTCTATTTCTCTTTGTAATTTTTGGAATTTATTTTTATTAGTAACAAAAAGAACGTCTATATCATTTGGTTCTATATTTTTTAATAATGAGCCATATAATATTATGATGTCTGCATTTTTGATTTTTTTTAGTTCCTGAATCCATCTTTTGACTTTTGGATTTACGTATAAACCCTCTCTTGATAGGATCAATTCAATATAGTGGCGGGCGTAATCATTAGTATCAATCTTGTAGATAGTAGCTTTGCCGATCTTCCTAGATTTTAAGATGTTTTCTTTTTCGAGCTTTTTTAGAATCTTTAAGGCCCCCATCGAGGTAATTTTTATTTCCTTAGATAGACTATTGGCATTGTAATCCGCTTCAGGACTCTTTACTATAACCCTTAAAATTTCCATTTCTTTTTTAGTGATATCTTCCATATAAACTCTTAGTTTATATATATAAACTGTCAGTATATAAATGTTTTGGTCTAGAAATACTCTTTATGTTTAAGAAAAAATGTTATTAAACGATCTTCTTTTCCACCTGCTAACTTGTATAATTGCCATGCCCTTTCGACTTTACTATACCCATCTCCGGTTTCATTTAATGATTGTTTTTTTGATTTCATCACTTCGATAAGATGTATTGTTAATCTTTCAAGTTCTGATTTTTCTGGGAATAGTTGTTCAAGTTCCGTTAAAATCTTAGTTCTTGCGAGTAAATATTCTTTAACACTTGACATAAATTTTGTAGGGATATATCACTTAAAAAACTATTGAATTTCGATAATTTTATTTCTAGATTTTAGACCTGAGATAATTGTAATATTGTTCTTTTTTGTGTTAAAATACTTTGATAACAATACGATTAAGGCTTTATTTGCCTTTCCTTCTATTGCTGGAGATTTTACATAAACCTTTAGTCTTTCCCTTTCTTTTACTATCTTTTCCTGTTTTGAGTTTGGGATTACTTTAATTAAGAGTTTCATATCAAGGTTAATAATCAAGGGAATAAAAGCTTTTTGACTCCATAATATTTAAAACCAATGAAATTTCTATTATCCTATGTCAACTAATGCAACTATAGGGTTTCAAAAGTCACAGGAAGAGTTTAGCAGGGCTGTAACTAATGAAGAAAAGTTAAAGGCTCTGAAGAAGATGCTGTCTGAAGCACCATCACATAAGGCAAGCGAGAAATTAAGAGCTGATATAAAGAAAAGAATTGGCTTGTATAAAGGATTATGTGAGAAGGAGAAGATACAGAAGAAAAAAGGTGGGGGAAAATATGGGTTTAGCTTAAAAAAAGAAGGTGCTGCAACTGTCTGTTTTGTTGGGACTACAAATACGGGTAAGAGTTATATTTTACATAAACTAACAAATGCAGATGTTAAAATTTCTGAGTCTCCATTTACAACAAAAAAACCAGAGGTTGGAATGATGGATTATTCAGGTATTAAAATCCAGGTTGTGGAGATGCCTTCTATTGTTGAAAATTATGCTGAAAATGAAAATGGACCTTCCTTTATATCAATAATTAAACAGGTTGAATTATTAGTAATATTTTTTAATACGCCTGAGGAAAAGCAATTAATAGATAGAGAATTAATAAATAATGAAGTGAATACAAGACAGACTGTTTTTAATAATGAAGAATCAATAAGAGACTTAATATGGAGAAACATTGGTTTAATAAAAGTATTTACTAAACAACCTGGAAAAAAAGTTGAAGATAAGGCAATTGCTTTGAAGATTAATTCCAACTTAAAAGAACTGGCTGAGTTTGTTCATAAGGATTTTTTAAAAAAATTTAAGTATGCGAAAATATGGGGGAAAAGCGCTAAATTCAAGGGGCAAATGGTAGGATTAAGTCATAAACTAGAAGATAATGATATAGTGGAGTTTCATTTAAAGTGATTTAGAATAAGTTTGTTCTTACAAATTCAATGAAATGTTTATAATATAATTTACAGGGGCAATGGAAAAGAAAACATTTAAATAAGGACACATAATATAATTATACACACATATGTGAAAAAATGACAACTCTAACCTTAGCTGTCCCTGATGAAATGAAAAAGAAGATGGATTCTTTTCCTGAAATGAACTGGTCAGAAGTAGCTAGGCAGGCATTTAGGCAGAAAATGGTGGACATGGAATTTCTTAGAAGATTTAAGGAGAAAAGTAAGCTTACCGAAACTGACGCCTTAAGATTAGGCAGAGAAGTCAGCAATAAACTAAGAAAAATGGCGAGGTAGTTATGGATCTTGTCATTGATGCAAATATCTTATTTTCTGCCTTGATCAAAGAGGTTTTTGCTTACAGTATACTATTTAGTGATAGATTCAATTTTTTTACCCCTGAATATATCTTTATCGAACTTGAAAGGCACAAAGAAGAACTTCTTGGAAAAACAGAGCATACAATAGAAGAGTTTTTCAACCTGCTGGAAATCTTAAAACGAAGAATAATCATTATACCTTTAGAAGAATTAGTTTCCTATGTTGAAGAAGCAGAAAAGCTTACACCAGATCCGCAGGATATGGTCTATTTTGCACTTGCATTAAAATTAAACTGTGTGATCTGGAGCAATGATAAAAAATTGAAAGAGCAAACTAAAATCAAAGTTTACAATACAAAAGAGCTGATGTAGTCCATCACGGTCTTTTTTAATTTTTTAAAAATTTTTCAATCCTGTCCATTGCTTTCTTTATCAATTCAAAGTTAGTTGCATATGAACATCTGATAAAACCTTCACCATAATTACCAAATTCTGTGCCTGGAATTACAGCTACCTTTGCTTTATTTAATAATTCTTTTGCAAAATTTAAGCTTGATTTATTTGTAACTTCTTTAATATTTGAAAAAGTGTAAAAAGCACCGTTTGGCATTTTTGTTTTTAAGCCTAATTCGTTTAATCTACTAACAATAAACTTTCTTCTTTTATCGTATTCTTTTTTCATTTGTTCTATATACTTAAATGGCAATTTTAAGGCTTCAATTCCAATTAATTGGGATATTGTTGGCGGTGCTAAGGTAATATAATGTGAAGTTTTTGACATTGCTTCTATTAAATCTTTAGGACCTGCTGCATAACCTAGTCTAAAACCACACATTGCATAGGATTTTGAAAATGTATAAAATGAAACAACATAATCTTCCATTCCGTTTAATGAACCAATTGAAATGTGTTTTTTATCATAGACTAAATCTTCATAGGCTTCGTCAGAAAAAATGTAAACATCCTTTTCTCTTGATATGTCTGCTATTTCTTCTAATATCTTTTTTGATAAAACTGTTCCTGTTGGATTTGAAGGCGTATTCAGAATTATAACCTGTGTTTTCTTGGTTATTAATTCTTTTATTTTATCTGGATTTATTTCAAAATTGTTTTCTTCTTCTAGTTTTAAGAATTCTGGAGAGCCATTAACTAATTCTATTGCAGGCAAGTAACCTAAATAACCAGGGTTTGGAAGAATTACCTCTTCTGATGGATCTATGGTTGATAATAAACCTGTGAAGATTGCTTCCTGTGAACCACAAGTTACTAAAACATTATCTGGATTTAAGTTAATTTTGTTTTTAATCTTTAATTTTTTTAATATGGCTTCTTTTAAATCTAGTCTTCCTGAAGGTGCTGAATAATGGGATAATCTATTTGTTTTGTAGTTTGATGCTATTTTCCTTATTGCTTTTATTAATGGCAAGGGAATATCGAAATCTGGTTCACCTATACTAATTGAGATTATATCTTTGTTTTCTGATGCTATTTCTGACAACTTACCTAAGATTGAATCTGGTAATTCTAGTTCTCTTTCTGAAATTTGACGCATTTTAACCTCTTTCTGTTGTAAGTAGTTTGAATGATTATAAATATTGTTATTTTAAATATGGTTTCTCTTTTATATATTGCAGCACAGTTTAGTTTATAAATGTTTTATAACAGGATTTATAGATGAATACTTTCCCGAAATTAATTGCTGTTGTTGGAATGCCTGGTGTTGGTAAAAGCGAGGTGACAACTTATTTAGAGAGATTTCATAATTTTGCTAGAATACACTTTGGCAGTGTAACTATGGAATTATTGAAACAAAGGGGTTTAGATGTTAATGAAGCAAATGAAAGAGTGTTAAGGGAAAACTTGAGGAAAGAACATGGGATGGAGGCTTATGCGAAACTTAATTTAGAAAAGATTAAAGCTGAACTCGATAAAGGCAGGAATACTGTTTTGGATGGATTATACAGCTGGGAAGAATTGAAATTTTTGAGAGAACAAAAGATTGTTCCTGCTGGATTTGCTTTAAATGTAAATTTAGAAGTCTTAGCTTTAGTTTCTCCAAAAGAAGTTAGAATATCACGATTAAAATCAAGACCTACAAGACCCCTGACTTGGGAAGAAATTAATGCAAGAGATTATTCTCAAATAGAAAATTTAAATCAAGGAGGACCTATTGCAACTGCAGATTATTTTATAAACAATGATGCTAATGTAACTATTCCTGATCTACAGAGAAAAATTAATGAAATATTGGGTATCAGAGTAAGACCTACGTGGGATCATTATTTTATGGAAATAGCAAAGGTTGTTGCTAGTAGAGGAACATGTGACAGAAAATATATAGGGGCTGTTATTGTAAATTCAGCAAATCAAATTTTAACAACAGGGTATAATGGAAGCCAGCCCGGACAACCACACTGTAGTGAAGTAGGGCATCAAATGGAGAATGGACACTGTATAAGAACGATTCATGCAGAGGAGAATGCGATTCTTCAGGCTGCAAGGAATGGAACAAAAATTGATGGTGCAACATTGTATACTACAGCTAGTCCTTGCTGGGATTGCTCACAACAAATAATAAGGGCAGGTATAAAACGAATTGTTTTTGGCGAGCTTTATAGAGATATAAGAATAAAAGAAAGTGCAACTGCCAATAAAATAGAATTGGTTGATTTTGGTAAATATTCTTATGAAAAGCTATGGTTAAAAAATTAAAATTTAGTCTAAACAAGCCTCCACAAAACCATAAAACAATGGTGATGGATTCAATAGTGAAGATGTAAATTCAGGATGTGCCTGTGTTCCTATAAAGAATTTGTTATTTGGAAGCTCAATAAATTCCATTAATTTTGTATTGTCATTTCTTTCGTGATAACCTGAAAATATTAAGCCTTTATTTTCTAAGTCTTTAATAAACTTAGGATTAACTTCATATCTATGGCGATGTTTTTCAGTAATTATAAAACCGTCATTAATATTACCTAATCTTTCAGAATTTAAAGTATCTAAATTTAGTCTATCTTTTTCTATTCTTCCGAGTTTCTGGTAAAGATTAAACACTTTTGTATCTGTTTTTAAAACGCAGGCATATGAACCTAAACGCATTGTGCCGCCTTTTTGCTTTATTTCTTTTTGGGACTCCATAATATCAATTACAGGAAATTTTGTATCAGGCATTACCTCTGTTGTATGGGCGTTTTCCATATTACAGACATTTCTTGCAAATTCAACAATAGCTAACTGCAAACCATAGCATAAACCCAGATAAGCAATGTTATGTTCACGTGCAAATTTAATGGCCATCATTTTTCCTTCTACACCTGATTCACCAAAACCACCTGGAACAATAATGCCTTTATATTTATTTAAAATTTCAATGGTTTCAGGATGTTTTTCAAATGTTTTTGCGTCTATCCAGTCAATGTCCAAGTTAACTGAGAAATGAGCAGCAGCGTGTGTCAGAGCTTCATTAATAGAAATATAAGAATCCTTTAAAGTGTAATCGCCTATATCTAAATACTTACCAACTATAGCTATTTTAATTTCTTTTTTTGGATTTTCTATATTATCAACCAAGTTTCTCCATTTTGTCCAGTCTGGTATTTTTAAGGGTTTTAGGCTTAATTTACTTAATAATTTCATTCCTAAGTCTTCTTTTTCAAAGTTTAATGGGATGGAATATATGGTTTTTTTAATATCTGGTGCTGAGATAACAAAATCCTTTTTTATGTTTGCAGCTGTTTCTATCTTTTCTTTTCTAATATTATCTAATGGTTCTTTTGCCCTACATAATATTATATCAGGGAAAATGCCTGATTCTGTTAATAAATGAATTGCTGTTTGTGTTGGTTTTGTTTTCATTTCATTTATGTGTGATGGAATTGGAAGATAAGTAAGCAAAATATAGACAAAATTACCTTCTCCAAACTCTCTTTCAAGGCTTTTAATTGCAAATAAGAAGGGAATATTTTCATGGTCTCCTACAGTGCCGCCGACTTCAATTATAGTAACTTCAAAATTATCACTTGCTTCTAAGATTCTTTTCTTTATTTCATTAGGAACATGAGGAATAAACTGAACTGTTTTGCCTAAGAATTCTCCATTTCTTTCTTTTTCTATTAATGTTTTATAGATCTGACCTGTTGTAATATTATTCTTTTTTGGAATCTGCTGACCTAAAAATCTTTCATAGTTTCCTAAGTCTTGGTCAATTTCCCCACCATCACTAGTAACCCATACTTCCCCGTGTTCTGTTGGTCTTAATGTTCCTGCATCAACATTAATATAAGGATCAATCTTGATTGCTGTTGTTTTGTAGCCGTATTCCTGCAGAATTTTCCCAATAGAAGCAGCAGCAACACCTTTACCTACACCAGACATAACACCGCCAGCAACTACTACAAACTTTTTTTCCATTAATTTTTTGTAGTTTGTTACTCTTTTTAATAGATTTGTGTTTTACAATATATATTTTGGTTAACTTCTACTGGGATTTATCTTTTTCAGTTCATCTTCGCATACCTTACACAAATACGGATTAAACATCGCCCTTTCTTCTATAATTGTATTGCATGCGATACATCTTTCATATTCATCCATTGATTTCATCCTCCTTTTTATTCATCGTTTTCCATATATCCACGCATAAAGCCTTCTTCTTCAGCGCTTATCTCATCATCATCTAAAAGTTCGTCCCTGAATTCTTCATCGTATATGTCTTCTGGCCATTCTCTTTTTGCTTTTACCCTTCTTAGGTATTTCATTATTCCCACCCCCCGAAAGTTTTTTCTTATCATACGGGAACAAAAGAGGATAAACTATATATAACTTGGCGATATAGAATATATTTAGTATATGTTTATCTTCGAGGTATAGTAAAACTTATAAATCCTTAAAGCATGGTAACTTTTGGGGGTTTAATAATTGTTTGATAGTATGGAATACAGAAAACTAATCAAATTTGGCAACTCAAGTTTTGTTGTAAGCTTGCCAAAGACCTGGACTGAGAAGAATAATTTAAAAAAGGGAGATACAGTATACTTAGAAGAGAATGGAAATAATGAACTTATTGTGTTGCCAAAAGAAATTATAGAAAAAAAAGAGGATAGGGTTATAGTAATTGATACGGATGGTAAAGATCCAAAGTTTATAAATCGAGAGATTGTTACAGCTTACCTAAATGATTTTAATATAATTAAACTAACAGGTAAGAATATCCTTAGAAATACTAATCAAATAAAAGAGAGGGTTCATAAGTTGATGGCTTGCGAGGTTATTGAACAGAATCATGAATATATAATATGCCGTGATTTTTTAAATATAAAGGAACTTTCCTTTAAGGATTTGTTTAGAAAAATGGATAATACTATAAGATCTATGCTTTATGATTTTGGTAATCTTCAAAATGAGAGAAATAGCTTTCCGTTCAAAGAGAGGTGTGATGATATAAATAGGATTTCTTTTGTTTTTCATAGAATAATGAAATCCAGTTTAAAAGACCCACAGACAAATAAAAGCTTAAAAACAGACTCCTTTGAGATTTTATATTGGTGGTTTGTAGCTAATCGGTTGGAATATATCTCTGAGGGCATTAGAGATATAGCAATATCCCTTATAGACAGACAAATTAATTTAGACCCTTTGTTTGTTGATAAGGGTTATAAAGAGATGATTGAGCTGTTAAATCGCCTTTATAATAATGTAATTAAATCTTTTTATAACGGTGATCGAGATTTGGCTATGACTATATCGGACTTAAGATATATCTTTAATGAGAAATCCAAGACCTTAGAGCTTAAATTTTCGATGATTAAGGATGTAGGTGTTATTATGGAGAGGTTTAGATTTATAGTTAAGTTAATAAATGTAATAGCGAGGTGGGTTTTCAGTAACTAACATGGCAACAGAGGAATTTCCCTGGATATTACGACAACCTGTTTTTTATAAAGGGGAAAATATTGCAAGAGGATTAAATAAGATCCAAGTGAACCCCCTTAGAGTAGGTAGCATAGGTTATGAACCTGTTAAAAGGGGACTGTTTGACAGAAAGGGCTTATATTTTGTTTTATTAAAAGATGAACAAGATGTTGGAATCGGGCATTTATTTGCTAAAGTGAACTATAGCCGTAGGGGATCAGAAAATGGGCAACCCTCTACGAGAGAAGACTCTCTTTCTTCGCAGTTTCGTCATTTGGATTTTTTAAATAGCCTCAGATTACCTGTTGTTGAAGTTGTTGGATACCATAGCGAGATTAAAGGGACTGACGAGGATTATAGCGTTCTTTTAATGAAAAAATTTCAATCCCCCACCATGGATAGAGATATTATCGCTTTGGATAAACTAAGGGCGGAGCAAGTTTCAATTATAGGTAACTTATGCAATTCTTCAGAAGAAAGGGATAAAGCTACAGCAGTTGTTAAAGAATTGAGCGGGCTAAGAAAAGATTTAATTTTGTCCGCATTGAGCGCAGTCAATCATGTTTCTATATACGGGACTTTTTATAGTGCTGATAGGGGGGATCTTGCCTATGAGCCCGCTGATAATTATTTTATTAATAAATTGGGTCGCAGGTTACGATTATTCTTACTGCATACCTTAGTTAAAACCGGAGTTATTGACAGAGAAGATATAGATAAACCTTCAAAAATTGTGGATGCTAAATTTGATAAATTGAAAGAATTTACTAAGCCTTTTGGTCTTGTTGAAAGATTAATGCGTGATGAAAGAACTATGGCTTATACGCATGGGGATGAATATCCACATCATTTTTATCTTGAAACCAATGGTGGGATACATGGACATGAAATTGACCTATTAGGGACAAAGGCTAAACTTTTTGATTTTAGTTTTTGTGTGCTTAATAGTTTAATTAGGAGTAAGATTGCACTTCTGGGGAGCCCAATCTTAGGCCTTTCTTTTGGGGATGCACAGAGATTATTTTTAGAGTCCCAGAAAGAAGCCTTAGAAATAGCCAAAGAACTAAAAGGAGACGGTAAATTAGACAGATTAATGTCTGGTTTTAAAGATGAAAAATTTAGTTTGAAAATGTTTTCATTATTATATCTTTACGAACAATTTATCCATTTGGGTTTAATTGCTTATGATTCTTTACATAATCCTTATTTTAGAAGAGAATCAAATTTAGACACAAAATATGAACCAAGTATCCCCGCTTTACAAAAATATATTAGGGAAAGAGAAGAGATGGGGGGTATACTTAATGTTTCTTTAGAGAGATATAATCCCGATAATACATCTAAGATAATCAGAGCTAATCTTGAAGAATGTTTGCTTATTCAAGGTCAGGAGTTTAGTGGGGAAGAAGGTGAACTTTTTGTTGCTGTAAGAAAATGTATTGATTATTTAGACAGACCAACTTACGTTGACTATCAAAGTGATCCCCCCCCACATATACATAATCATACTGATACCCCTCAATTAGATCACGAGGGAAATAGACCCCTTGGTTTTAGTCCAGTTGCTGATACACAAGAGTTACCTCGTGTAGAATCCAAATAATTAAAGCAATATTTAAAAATCATTGCTTTCTAAGTTATTACTATGATAAGGCAACCAATTGTAATGCTAGCAGGCCATGTGGATCATGGAAAATCTTCTTTATTAGAAAAGATTAAGGGAATTTCAATAGTTAAATCAGAAGCAGGGGCAATTACACAATCAATCAAAAGTTATAATGTTCCTTTAAAAACCATAAAGAAAATATGCGGAAAATTATTAGAACAATTAAAAATAAAATTGACAATTCCAGGCTTGTTGTTTATAGATACTCCAGGACACGCTGCTTTTAATAATTTGAGAAAAAGAGGCGGAAATTTAGCAGATATTGCAATTTTGGTTATTGACATAACTAAAGGGGTAGAGGAACAGACAAAAGAGTGTATACAAATTCTTAAACAATATAAAACTCCTTTTATAGTTGCTTTAAATAAATTAGATTTATTACCTGGCTGGCAAAATAAAAATAATTCATTAATCAATTCAATAAACGAACAGGCTGAATCAATTAAAATTGAATTAGACAATAGGTTATATACTATTGTAGGAAAATTAGCTGAAGTAGGATTTAATTCTGAAAGATTTAATAGAATAGATGACTATAAAAAACAAATAGCAATAATACCTGTTTCCGCAAAAACAGGAGAAGGATTACCGGAATTATTAATGGTGATGACTGGATTAGCACAGAAATTTTTAGAAGAAGAATTAAAAACAGAGGTTAAAGGTGCTGGGAAGGCAATCGTTTTAGAGGTTAGAGAAGTGATTGGTTTAGGGGAATGTTTAGATTTGATTTTATATGATGGATCAATTAAAACCAATGATTTATTTGTTGTTGGAGATGTGAATGAACCTAAAACAGGAAGAATCAAGGCTATATTTGAATTTGAAAAGGGAAAATTAAAAAAAATCAATGAAGCACATGCTGCTGTTGGCTTAAAGATTAATTGCACAGATATTAAGGATATATTACCTGGAATGCCATTAAGAATAGTTAACAATAATATAGCAGAATTAAAAAAAGAGCTTAAAGAAGAAATTCAAGAAGTTATTCTGTATAAAGAAACAGATGGCATTGTTGTAAAGGCGGATACATTAGGCTCTTTGGAAGCATTAACTAATTTATTAAAAGAAAAAAATGTTAAAATTAAATCAGCAGGAATTGGAAATATAACAAAAAAAGATTTAACCGAGGCTGGAACACAGAAAAATGAATTAAACAGAGTAATATTATGTTTTAATGTTGCTTCTGTTGAAGATAAGAATGTAAAAGTAATTTCCAATGAAGTTATTTATAGGTTAATCGATGATTATGAAAAATGGTTATTTGAGTTTCGAAAAGCAGATAATAAATTAAATAAAAATAAACCGATTACTGCATCGAAAGAACAATCTCAACTTGATGCGGAAGCGAAAGAAAACAGAAAATCTTTAGTCCAAAAAGTTAAAAAA
>CAYIHC010000008.1:0-13735 GCA_964363105.1 Candidatus Woesearchaeota archaeon
GTAAAGATCTGGCCGAACACGATCTATTACAGGATAACGTGCTATTGATGTATGACCATTTTTTTTAAAGAAGTTTTCAAATGTTTTCCACATTTTTACGTAATCTAACTTTTTCTTTGTTATTGGGCTATTTAAAAAAGAATATGGTGTGCATGAAGAATCTGAACATATCTGCTTGTTTTGATCTAAAGACCAGAAGAATTTATTGCATTTTTTACACTGGTTTCTTGTAAATCCTTTTTCTTCAAAAAGATCAACTTGCCAGTATTTGTCGGGTTGCTGCTGAAACCTGTTTATAAGGAATGATTTTGAAATCTCCATTGATATAAGATATAAGGGGTTATTTATATAGTTTTTGAAAGCTAAAATACCTATAATTTGGCCAGTTTATCCTTAATAGAGTTTATTTCCCTTATTAAGCTTGTATCTAAGTTAGAATAGTCCTTATTTTTTGATTTGTTCTTAAATCTGTCATTTAAGTTGGTTTTCTTGGCTAATTCTTCGTTTATTTTAGTGAAGTAAGTGTATCTTAATTTCTTCATTGAACTGTTAATAAACTCAAGATTTTCCCTGATTTTTAGATAATTTTTTAGTTTTAGATCCCTCTCTAAGATTAATGTTTTTATGTTTGAATTTAAATGCGCTGTTTCTAAGGCTAATGAAAGGATACTTTTCTTTAGATGTAATGGGTAATTTATTTTTCTGAATATTTGTTGAGTCATTTTTATTCTGAAAATAAGGTTCTTTCTATCTCTATTAGTTTTAATTTTATTGAATTGACTGTTTCCTGATATGATTTTAACTGTAGTTCCTCATCTTCCTTTGTTTTTGACAAATCTTCTATTAATCTTTGAGTTTCTTCTAATTGTTCTTGTATGTTTTCCAAGATATCTCTTGCTTCTTCATATTTTTCTACTTTTACAAATATGGAATCCTCTTTTGAAGGTCTTATTGTTTCTTTTGTTTTAAATACAGGTTTTTCTTCAATAGATTCTGCTATTGTGGATTTAAACATGGGTTTCCTTATGGGTATTTCTAATTCTTCTTTTGGCTGGATTAATGGTTTTTCTTCTGGAATATTAATTTTTATTTGTTCTTGTATTCGGGAAGGAAATGCTGGTTTGTAAGTAGGAAATTCTTCTGGTTTTTCTATAAATGTTCCCTTTGATTCAGGGAATGTTGGGAATGAAGGTGTTTCTTTGTCTTCTATTTGTAAATCCATTGATTGTTTTGGTGTTGGAAACTGAGGGGAATTTTGGTAACTAGGCATCTCGGGAAATCTAGGTATATTCTCTTTTTTTTTGAAGAAGTTAAGCATACATAAACTTGTAGAAAGGTTTTATATAAAGATTTTTATGTATTCTTGAGTAGTTATTTTTTTGATTTAGTAAGGTTTTTATACTCTTTGGTAATAATTTATTAGATGATTGTTAAACTTTCTGATGAAGAATTAAGCGAGTTAATTGCTGAAGTAGCTAGAAAGGATGCTGTTCCATTAGTTGGGCTATTAAGAGGTAAAAAGAATGTAAATGAGCTTAAGCTAGCTGAGAAGATGAAATTGACCGTTAATCAGATAAGAAGCTTACTTTACAGTTTAAGTGCACATGGATTGGTTTTTAATATAAAAAGAAAGGATAAGAAAAAGGGCTGGTATATTTATTTCTGGAATCTTAATGAGAAAAATGCTTTTAATTTGAAACAAGCAGTTAATATGAGGAAACTAACAGAACTAAAAAGTCAGTTGAAATTAGAAGAGAAAATAAATTATTTTGTTTGTCCTGATGAATGTGCAAGAGTCAGCAGCGAGGATGCATTAGAGAATGATTTTAAGTGTCCTGACTGTGGGAAGCTGATGGTGCAGGAAAGCAATATTCCAAGAATAGTAAAATTAAAAGAACAGATAAAAAATATAGAAGAAGAGCTAAAGAAAGATAAACTTATTTTAATGAAAGAACAGGAAAGATTAGCTAAGAAAAGTTTGAAAAAAGTTAAAAAAATTGTGAAGAAAAAACCTATTAAGAAGAAAAAGAGAAGATAATAGTAGTAATAAAGAAAGGTTTATAATTGATTGTTGGCTTTGTATAGTTTATGTATATGAGGATAGATCATGAAGCAAGAAGGATAAAAGACTTAGGTGGTCTATTTAAAGATTTGTTAGTTTTACAAGGAATTGATCCTGAACTATTTCATGGAATAGTTGGAAATCTAATGAATGAGAGTATACTTACTAATCTAAGAGTGGAGATAAGTGGGAATGGAAATACTTATCCGATAAATCCTGGGAGATTAGTTCTTGTGGCTGATTATAGTGGTGAAATGAAAAATTCTGAAGATGCGGCTAGACAATCATTTGAGAGACTGAGGGATTTAACCAGTATTACTTTTAATGATCCTACTTATTTTGGTGATGAGAGGCAACCAATGTATTCTGCTTATGCTATTGGAAGCAGAACTTCAGGTGACGGAAAAGATAATGGTTGTTTATTAGTTGTTGTAAAAGGAAAAAAACTTGAAGAAATAGTTTAGCCGAAAAATACTTTTGAACCATCTAATGGGGATATTGGAATCATATTAAAAATAAACAAAATTAAATTAATTTGTTTTGTTAAAGACCATAAAATAAATGCTTTGTTTGAAAGTTTCGCTTTTTTTAAGACTATAAAGGCAATTAAGAAAATTAATAAATTCGTTAAAGGACCTGCTAAGGCTGTTATTCTTGTTAAGTAAGATGAAACCTGCGGCAACTGGACATAACCTGGAGCGATTATTAGAAATGGAGAATTTAATATTTTTAAAACAATGCCTAATAATAATCCGAATGGAAACATTTTGAATGTTGCCGGGATCCCAAAGGCGATTGCTGTAAATTTGTGGGCTAATTCGTGGAAGATAACTGCTGGAGCTGCAATTAAACATGAATATTTGAGAACCTGAAAATTAAATGACGGTCTTAAAATTTTGTAAGCTGTTTTTGGTTGGGGGATGTAACCTGAAAAAATATAGCCTAAAGCTAAAGTCATGATGATTAGGTCAAAAATCTCTTTTATTGTTAAAATTGCCATTTTATGATGCTACTGCTGGTAATTTTTGTTTTTTAAGTTTCTCTTCTATTAATTCTTCAAAATCGAAATCTTCTTCAAATCCTTCCATATCATCAGATTCTTCAATAAACATTATCAAGTATAGATATAGGCTGTTTAAAAATCTTGTTGTTTTAGAACATAGTTAATTTAACCTGCTGCAATGATCTCAATAATCTGCTATTCTGGGTTAATCTATTTATATCAACAGTTAATCTTGTTTGTGCTTGGTTTAATGCCTCTTTCAAGGTTTGGAATTTCTCTGGTTGTTGCGCAAGAGCGAATCTTGTTGCTTCTCTTAAAATACCAACACCCAATGGTGCATAATATTCTGGTTTTACTTCTCTTAAGATTAAAACTGATGCTTGGCGTTTAATTTTTGATAAATACTCGCAACAACCCAGCTTATTTGAGTAGTAGGCACCTGTGACTGAATTTGCGTAATCTTTTCTTCCGTAAAAATCTTCATAATCTGAAAATATTAAAAAATCATTATTTGGAGAGTATGGATTTCTTGATTCTGCTTCTATAACTTCAAAGCCCCATTCTTTAGGCAATAAAATTATTTCGTAATGATTGCCTAGGTATTCGTGATGAAATAAAAGATATTCATTAAGCCAAGGATACTGTTTTACATTTTTTAATAATATTTTTGAGATAGTGTCATCAAATGCTGTAATTGACCATTTAGTTGGAACTAATTTTCTTTGTATTTTGATTCCTAATAGACCTGAAGACAATAGTTTTATTATTTCTGAAGATGATTTTCCTGATTTGTATAGTTTTAACATGGCTTCTGTTGATTTTAAATCTGTGTCTGAGACAACTTTTTCAACTATTGTGTCTACTTTTGGGTTTTCCTGTAATTTAGCTTTTTGTAATTGTGCTGGATTTGCTAATGGGTTTGCGAAACTATCCAACTTAAATTTTGGTTTTGGTGGTTTTTTGAGAAAGAATTCTATATCTGTAGGTTTTTTTGCCATTGATGTTTCCTGCAAGACTTCCAATAACCTGTTTGAAGTTGGTTTTATTTGGGATTTAAATCTTGAATATATTAAAGATGATCTTTGCTGTAATATTTGTTGGATTGATAAGTTACTTTTAAACCATTCTTCTGGAGAACTTAACTTATCTGAATCTTCCTGATGACCTAATGGAGCTAAGATGCCAGTGAAAACTTGAGGGTAACCATGCTGACCGATGAATACTTCCGGTGGTGAAGAACCTGAAAATGAATTTGATATTATCTTCGGCATAAATTCCTTTATATTCTTTAATGCTTCCTGTAATAAAAATCTTTTTTCGTATTTAGAGGTTATATTCATAACTTATTATAAGACGTTGAAGTTTAAAATTGTTTTTATTCAAAAATGATTATCGATCTTAGTTTCTTAATTCATTAATTCCAATAAAAATTAAGAATAAAGCAATTAGAACGATTATCCAGAAAATCCCGCCAACTAAAAAGGCGAATGCTTTAATTCTAATATATTGAAAAGAAACGCCTAAAATAGCTAATATAACCAAGGCTATTAAACCTGCAATGATCTGAATTATATTTTTTATTGCCATTGATACTACTTTGAAATGGGTTTTATTTAAAAGCTTTGTTGTTCTTTGCTATACATTAAGTTTTTATATTACTACTATTATTAAATCTAAAAAAGGTGAATCTAAATGAAAATATTCGGGCATACACATGGGCAGCATCTGAACATACATCACTGGCATTTTGTAAATTTTAAAGTAAATAAAGAATTAAAACAATTTTATTTAAGTATAATGCTAAGAACGTTTGCATTGAGTTTGATTGCCTTATTTATCCCTTTATATTTGATTAAAGAGGTTGGACTGGGTTTTAGCAATGTTCTATTATTTTATATAATTTCTGTAATTGTTTATATGATAAGCGCTGTATTTGGGGCTTTGTTTTGTTCTAAACTTGGAGCGAGACATATGATGATGTTAATACAGCCTTTTTACATTTTACTTTACGCTTTGATATACTTAATGAAGTTTGAGCCTTCTTTATTAATTAATGTTGCAGTGTTATCTGGATTTGCAGACGGATTTTTTTGGTTAAGTTACCATAGTATCTTTGCTGGTTCAACTGACAAGAATCATAGAAGCGAGGAAGTTTCAATTGCAAATGTGATGGCTATTTTGATTGGGGTTTTAGGTCCTTTAATCGGCGGATTAATTGTCTATTATTTAGGGTTCTTGTCATTATTTGTATTTGTTGGGTGTTTATTAATAATTTCTGCTGTGCCGTTATATTTTACCAAAGATTTAAAAGAAAGATTTAAGTTTAAATTCAAAGACGTTTTTAATTCAAAACATTTTAGAGATTTTTTAGGATTTTTTGGATATGGTGCTTTTGGTATTGGTGAGGCTATATTATGGCCTTTGTTTTTGTTTTTAGTATTAACAAATTATGTGGCTGTTGGTGGATTAGCTAGTTTAAGTGGAATTGTAAGAGCAATAGTTTCTTATTTAACTGGGAAAGCTGGTGATAAAATTGGGAAAAGAATTTTCATTAATGTTGGAAGTTTGTTAAATAGTCTATCATGGTTTTTTAGGTATTTTTTTAATAGTGTTTTAGGTGTTACTTTAGTTTCTCTTTATTCTGGATTAACCTCAATGATATTTGAAGGTCCTTTTACTGCTTTGGTTTATGATAGGGTGAATTATCATAAGAATAAATTAGAATACTTAGCATTTAGACAGATTGCATTAGGATTAGGGCAGTTAGTGATATTAATAGTTGTTTATTACACATTAAGCTATAAATTAGGGTTTATATTAGCAGGAATAGGGAATTTGATGTTGATGTTATTCTGAACTTAATTTAACTCTTCTTGTAGTCTTAACTTTTAATTCTGTTGTTGAAGATATTCTTCTTTGTAATATCTTACTGCTCTTTGCAATGCTTTAGTATAACGAGATATAACTTCATCTGGCCATTGTGTTCTTCCATCGTCTCTCCTTATGGAAATAAGCTCTTCGATAGTTTTGTGTTTTGATGCCCGAGGTATTGTTGTTCTTGCATTATTAAAAGCCTTTACAGTTAGTGCAATATCTGGATTTTGACCTAGTGCTTTATGATGAACTCTTATTGCTTCTTCAAACGGCATTCTTTCTCTTTCTGATCCTGAAAATGCGAGTAAGTCGGATTGTGAGAAGCCAACTTCCAAACCGAGCTTGAAACCTGAATTTGTTCCTGTTGTAACCTTAAGAGTTTGCGTAAGCATCATGTGAACTAAAGTATGTTTCTTATCTAATTCGTCTGTTGGTCTTACTAATCTTACATCATGCTTTCTTAGAAATTTATCAACTTCTCTTTCTATTTCCAGTGGGTTATAAGGACTACCAATTGGTGTTTTACCTACTATCAATAAATCTCTTGCAGTAGCGTGCTGTTCAGTAGTTATCTTAAAATGTTCTTTACCATCAACATACAATATTGTGGGGCCAAGACTCACTATAGGGCGAGCCAAATCTTCTGCGCTTTTTCTTAGTGTTCCTAAGTTTAGTGAATTCTCTCTTTGAAAATGTATTGTAACAGAACCATTTCCTCTGAAGCTTCCAGTTAGACCTTTATATCCTTCAAAATTCCCATCAATTCCAAATCCTTTTTGAATTTCTTTGACAAGCTGGAGATCCGGTTCCTTTATATCTGATGGAAATTCTCTTGAGAAATCCACATAAGTTTTAATATCTGGGAAACCAACATTTTGATAGGGTAACATATCCTTGTTTAGTTATTCTATTATAAAAGGTTTATTGTTCTGTATACTACATAAACTTTTTTGAAAAGCAAAGCTTATAAATGATTTTTGGAGCTAAAAACCTATGAAAAGTGCATATTCTTTTATGAAAGAAAGCTGGCAGAATTTAAGAGAGTTGAATCCCCAGATATATAAAGAAAGATTAATAAAATTCAGGAGACAGCCTTCATTCTTAAGAGTTGATAACCCTTTAAGGTTAGACAGGGCAAGGGCTTTAGGATATAAGGCTAAAGAAGGGTATCTAGTAGTAAGAACAAGATTAAAGAGGGGGGGAAAACAGAGACCACAAATAAAAAGGGGTAGAAAGTCAAGAAATTATTATGTTCATAGGGGTGTTTCTAAGAGTTCTCAATGGATCGCAGAAGAAAGAGTAAACAGGAAGTATCCTAATTGTGAGGTTTTAGGGAGTTATTTTGTTTTGAAAGATGGGATTCATAATTGGTTTGAAGTTATACTAGCAGACAGAATTAAGGTTTCAAGATATAAAGGGATGGAATGGTTGGATAAGGCAAGAGGAAGAGTTTATAGGGGGAAGACAAGTGCGGGTAGATCAACAAGGGGTTTGAGAATTAAAGGTAAAGGTGCTGAAAAGACAAGACCAAGTTTAAAGGCGCATGATAATGATGCACACTGAAGCTAATTTTTGAATAAAAACAATTTTAAACTCATTTTTTAATTTAATCTTATGTCTAAACTAGTTAATTTAAAAGAAATAAAAGAATTATTGGATAAAAGCAAAAACCCATTTTTTTTGTTTGATGAAGATTGTGATGGACTGTGCAGTTATTTATTGTTCAAGAGATATTGTAAGAAAGGAAATGGAAGAGTTGTTAAGGATTCCCCGATTGTTAAGAAGAGGTATGCTTCAATTGTCAATAAATATGAAGCTGATCTTGTTGTAGTTCTTGATAAGCCTATTATTGAACAGGAATTTGTTGACAATTGCAAATGCAAGGTTGTTTGGATTGATCATCATCCAATTGTTGATATAAAAAATGTTGTTTATTTTAATCCTAAGTTTGAAGATCCAAATACTCAAAGTGCAACAACTTATTTATCATATAATTGTGTTGGGGGGGATAAGTGGATGGCTTTAATTGGTTGTGTGGCTGATTTCTATATGCCTGATTTTATAAAAGATGTTAAGAAAGAATATGATTTATTTGGAAATTATAAGGATGTGGAAGATCTGATTTATAATGGTAAACTCTCTGAAATAATAAAAATTTTAAGTTTTTTGTTAAAATATCCTGTTGAAGAAGTGATGGATTTCTGCAATATACTAGAAGATGTTAAAAATCCATTTGAGATTTTAAATTTTGAGGGGAGATGTGAGGTTTTAAAAAAAGAATATTTTAAGATTAATAAGTTGTATGAAGATTTGTTAAAAAAGGCTTTAGTGGATATGAAGAAAGATGGAAAATTATTATGGTTTGTTTATCCTGACCAGAAAATAAGCTTTAGTTCTTTATTGTCTTCTTTTTTGAAATATTCTACGGGTGAAGAGGTTGTTTTATTAGGAAGAGATGATGGGAGATATATCAAAGGAAGCTTGAGAAGCAGGGATATGGATTTAAGACCAATTGTTAAATTAGCATTAGAGAATCTAAATGATGCTCATGGTGGGGGACATAAAAATGCATGCGGTTTTGGAATAAAGAGAGATGATTTTGACAGGTTTTTGGAAAGAGTAAAAGAAGAGGTGAACAAATGAAGCTAATAATATTCATTTTGTTTATAATTTTAATGATGTCTAGTGTAAACGGTTTGACTGAAAGTTATAATAATGTTAAAGAATTAGAAATGGAAATTCAAATTGATTTAAATTTTAGATTAGATAATTTAAACAGAACAAGAATAAATGATTTAACTGCAGATATGTTTTTGAAGCCACAGGATAATTATATGCAAACTGTTAAAAATTTGGAGCTAAGCATGATACCTGACGGAACTGAGAGTGAAAGATTAGGTTTAGTAAGATATGAATGGAGAAATCCAAGAAATGAAAATGTTTATGCAAAATTGAAAGCAAATATAGTAAATTCAAATTCTGCTTTTGTTATAAGAAGGAAAGTTAAATATCCAATTGAGTATGAAGGTAATAAAGATTATTTAGGGGAGACAAAATTCATTGATATGAATGAAGACATAAGAAATTTAGCAAAAGATTTTGTTGACAATGATGATTTATTTTTAATAAGTGTAAAGGCTGCTGAGTGGGTGAGGAGAAACATAAAATATAATCTAAGTTCTTTGAATGCAAATGCGGTTTTTAAGAGCAGCGATGTTTTAAAAAAAGGTGAAGGTGTATGCGATGAACTAACTAATTTGTTTATTTCAATAATGCGGAGCCTTGGTGTTCCTGCAAGATTTGTTACTGGTGTTGTTTATAGCAATCTGGGGTATAAATGGTCTAATCATGGCTGGAGTGAGGTTTATTTTCCTGATTATGGGTGGGTGCCTTTTGATGTCACTTTTGGGCAATATGGCTGGATAGATCCGAGTCATATTAAACTGCAGGAGAATCCAGGATCCGGGGAAGCAAGTGTCAATTATAGATGGCATAGTGTTGGTGGAGATGTAAAATTAGAAAGTATAGATTTGAATACAAAATTTGTTAATTCTAAAGAAGATTTTGAAAGTCCATTGAAATTAAGCATCCGAGTTGAGAATCAAAATGTGAAATTCGGTAGTTTTATACCAATTATAGTTGATGTTGAAAATTTAAAAGATTACTATGTAAGTTCTTTGTTATATTTAAGTAATGCACCTGGGGTTTATGGGGACAATGAAAAAGTAATTGTTTTAAGACCAAATGAAAAGAAAAGCATTGTTTTTATTGTGGAATTTAACGGGAAATTCAAGGATAATTTTATTTATTCAAGCGAGGTGAAAGTCAAGAGTCATTTTGGAGATGTTGATAGTATTATATTACACTCTGCTGAGGATTATGAACTTTATAGTTTGGATGAGGCTTTAAACGTTTTAAAATTTATTTCTGAAAGAGGCAAGAAAATTGAATTTAGTGATTTAAACTTTAATTGCAAGGGGGACAAAGATTCTTATTTACATAATGAAAGCGGTAAGGTGAAATGCAATTTTTTAATGAATGAAACTTACAGGAATGTAAATGTATGTTTAATTAATGAGTGCAAGAATTTAGATTTAAATAACAATATAACTGTAGATTTTAATGTTGATTTTGGCAAAAGCGTTAATTTAGTAGTGATGAGTGTTGAGAATAGTAATTTCTTTTCAATGAGATATCTTGATCTAAATGTCAAGAAGAATCCAATTGTGTTAATAGAAGATTTTGAAGTTGGTGAAATAAGCTATGATGAGAAAAAATTTGTTAATTTAAGTTTAAAATCAAACACATTAGTTAAAGATGTAAGCATTAAAGTGAATAAATATGAGTTTAGCAGTTTGAATGAGTTAAATGGACTTAATGTTTTAAGGATGGAGTTAAATGGTGATATAGTATATAATGGCAAGGCCTTGATTGAGATAGAATACACTGATGATAAGGGTAATAGATATTATCGTAAAAATGTGTTTAATGTTAATGTTGAAGATGTTCCTACCTTTTGGAGAATTATTGGTTTTGTGAAAGGAATTTTTGAATAGTTTTTGTGATGTCTGGAAATGAGGTCACACCTTGGGGTCTGAGTTGAATCACGGATGTCTTAGTAACGTTCCGTGTAGGGTAAATGCCATCTATTGACCCTATAGTTTCATTAAAGTGCATAATTTAGTTCCACTGTAACTTATATTTCGGAGATGCGCCAGATATATAAAGAAGAACGTATTTGTATTAACATGAACAATAAAATTGTAAAATCCTATAAATTCAGATTAGATCCTACAAAAAAAGAGGAAACAAAACTATGGAAACATTAGACTTATGCAGGCAAACTTATAACTTTTTACCCGAATTGGCAGAAATTTGTGGAATCCATGCGGGGGACGGATATTTAAGATCTTCAGAACTAGATATTAGCGGCAGTATTGAAGAAAAGGAATATTATGATGGTAGGATAAAATTGCTTTTTAAACTACTCTTTAACACGGACATTAAAACAAGATACTATCCTTCTAGGCGGACCTACGGATTCAAATTATACGATAAAAAGATTATAGAATTTCTTCACAATAAGATGGGCTTTCCTTACGGAAGTAAAACTTTGAAAGTTAGAGTTCCGAAATTTATTCTAAGCGCAAATAATCTAAGACTATATTCTGCATTTTTACGTGGATATTTTGATGCGGACGGATGCGTAACATTTAGAAGGCAATATGGTGGGTTAAATCCTCGTTTTAGAACAATTTATCACGTTTATCCGAAGGTTTCTCTTTCAAGTGTTTCAGTTAAATTGATCAAAGATGTGGCCTTTTTATTAAGGAGATTAGGGTTCACTTATTACTCTGGTAGTTATAGGTCTAAGCGTATAAATGAACACCGAAGATATGTTATCCAGTTAAACGGTGTATCGAAGTTGGAAAGATGGATGTCTTTAATTGGGTCCAAAAATAGCACTCAGCTTTCAAAGTATTTTATATGGAAAAAATTTGGGTTTTGTCCACCAGGCACTTTTCTTGAAGAAAGAGAAAGAATATTAAATGGAAGAATTGACCCTTATCAGGTGGGTCTATCATCTAATGGATAGGATACACCGCTTCGGACGGTGCAATCCAGGTTCGAATCCTGGTAGACCCGAATTATTGGAAAATATTGTGGTTCCGGTCAGCCCTTTTATTAGGAAAAAGTGAAAATGAAAACTGAAAATTTAATTTATTTAAAAGATGCGTATTTGAAAGAGTTGGAAACTGAAGTTAAATCTACTAGTGGAAAATATGTTGTTTTGGATAAGACACTATTCTATGCACAGGGCGGAGGGCAACCATTTGATACTGGAAAGATAATAAGATTAAGTGATAAAAAAGAATTTAATGTTATTTTCGTAGGTGTTTTCAATGATGAAATCTCTCATGAGGTTGATTTGGAAGGATTAGAAAAAGGAGATAAAGTTAAATGTGTTTTGAATTGGGATAGAAGATACAAGTTTATGAGATATCACACTGCAATGCATTTGTTAATTTCAACTATAAATAAACATTCTGGTGCATTAATAACAGGGAATCAGATTAATGAGGATAAGTCAAGACTTGATTTAAGTTTAGAAAATTTTGACAAGAATGCTTTTATTAAATGGATTGAAGAAGTAAATGAAATAATAAAAACAGATTCTAAGGTTAAGAATTATTTTATATCAAAGGACGAAGCAATGAAAGATCCTTCTTTGTTTAAGTTAAGAGATAAATTACCTAAGGATTTAGAGGAATACAGGATAACTGAGATTGAAGGTATTGATATACAAGCTGATGGTGGGACGCATGTTAATTCTTTAAAAGAGATTGGTAAGTTAGAATTTGTAGATGCTGAAAATAAGGGAAAAGGAAGAAAAAGGGTTTATTTTAGAGTCGTTTGAAAGCTGTTTTTGAGTCTCTATATTGTAATAACTTTACAGTAGTTATAAAATAGAAAGGTTTAAAAAGCGAACTTAAGATTATTGTTTAATGAGATCTTTTGATACACTGTTAGACAAGATAAGTTTATCCGGGGATGAAATACAAAGAGTATCTCCAGGTGCTTTTGTTAAATATACCCCGATGAAAATTATGAGTTCTCAATTGGAATTAGCAAGTAGTGGGGGTTGGTTAGTTAAAAGAAAAAAACGGGATATCTTAAAGACTGTTTACGAGTTTTTGGCTTTAAATGTGTGGCATGACCTTTTGAAATCTTATTCAGACTGTAATGACCTTTTATTTAGAGCTCCTAAACCTATCGGTATTCTTAGACCTGATTCTGAGACTAGCGCTTTGGTAATGACTTTCTTGAATGGTTATGAATTAAGAAAATTGAATCAGTTGAGGAAGACAATACCTGTTAAGATACCTCAACAGGAAGAACCCTTACCCTTGTTTTCAGCCTGTGCGCTTTATTTAGGGGCACTAAATAGAATTAAAGAGTGGGAGGGATTACAGCATTCTGATTATGACGATAGACATGTGATATTCTCTCATACAGGCGAACAACCTTCAATTGGTGTGGTTGATGTTGAAAATACCTTAACGAATTATAGGGCTGGTGTTGCCAAAGAGTCTAGACAGATTTTAGATGCATTTAAATCCGTTATTTATTCAGAAGGAATTCGTTCTACGATTGAAGAATGGTCGAAGGTAGGTAATGATGTAATCAAAGCACCAAATAGCGAGTTGCAGTTGACAAGAGTGGTTGATAATATTAATAATACTTTTGGAGTAGAGCTAGATTTAAGACATGGAACTATAGACGGTATATCTATTGTTGATAAAAAGTCACTTTCGAAGTGTTAATTCTTGTTTATTCTTCTGTAAATTTACTTCCCGAAAGCTATTTAAATTATCCAAATAAGCTTAATTTATGTCTAAAGAAAAAAAGATTGAAGTTGGGATTACAGTAAAAAAAGATCAAGATTTTTCTGAGTGGTATACGCAAGTAGTTCAAAAGGCTGAATTGGCTGATTATTCAACTGTCAAGGGTTGTATGATTATAAGACCTAATGCTTATTCTATATGGGAAAAAATACAGGAATATTTAAATAAAAAAATTAAAACCATGGGTGTTAAGAATGCTTATTTTCCGTTGTTTATACCAGAGTCTTTTTTTAGGAAAGAAAGTGAGCATGCAGAGGGTTTTACACCAGAGGTTGCGTGGATAGCTAATACTGAAGAGGGTGAAAGATTAGCAATAAGACCAACATCTGAAACTATTATGTATGATTCTTATTCAAGATGGATTAGAAGTCACAGAGACTTGCCTTTGAA
>CAYIHC010000009.1:0-13533 GCA_964363105.1 Candidatus Woesearchaeota archaeon
CCTTTGATAATTTAACGCCATCTGATGTTTTTTGGACTGAAGTTGTGGATGGTGTAACATAGTCTACTTTTGAAGCGCCTTCTCCCCCCACACCTTCTACAATATCAAAACTTAAGACCATTTCCATACTTAATAAAATTAAGATAGTCCCTATAAACAGTTTTGTTAATATTTTATTTTTTATCACCTTTAACCTCTTTTTTTAAAAATTTATTTAGGATTATTCTTTGTTGTAGATTATTCTCTGTATCAGAAGAATCAACCAAAGAGTGGCATTAATAACAGATACTATTGAAGAAAAATACAAACCTAAAGTAAAAAAAGAGATTGCTATGGCATATAATCCTAAAGTTGTTAATCCTGAAGCTGTTAAAGTTAATAATCCTTTTTTCTTTCTAAACCCATAAATTACCTGATGGAACAAGGAATAAGTAAATAATAAATTCGCTATTGTTATGATAATATCCTGCCAAATCATAATTTCTTAATTTGAATTTGCTTTATATTGATTTCTTTTTGTCAAAAGGGTAGATGGACCACCAGTCAATAAACCGGTAGCATGTTCGCTTCGCTCACCATCTGCCCTTTGATTACGCCAAATTCTACCACAACTATCACTTAAAGAATGGTGGAATTTTAGCGTTTAAAAATAATGCGGACCCCTCAGGTGGATAATAACTAAAAACTATTGTTGACCCTAATATTTCCTCCCCTCCGTTAACCTATAAGCGCCAGCTTTAAAATTTAGTGCTGCTCTGTTCCCAGCCTGACACGTTTCATCATAAAGTGACCGAATAGGGCAGAGGTTCAACGTCGATATTAGGCAATAATCTCCAGTTAAAACCGCCCCTTGGTTCAGCTCACCATGAAGCCCATTTGTGATATAGAGTAGGGCTGGCACTCCGCCTAGTCCGCAATTATATACTAAAAAGGGTATATTTAAATGTTTAGTTTGATAACCTTTTTAGATTTCACTTAACCTTAAAATCAATTCGTTTTTATTTAACATCTCCTCTTTTCCTAATTTCATGTCTCTTAATTTGAATTTATTGTTTTTAACTTCATCATCGCCTATAAAGATTACATATTCAAAACCTAAAGAGTTTACATACTCTAGGTTCTTAGAAACATTTCTTGACATTAAATCGATTTCTGTTCTTATCTTATTTTCTCTTAAGAAGCTTGCTAATTCAAGAGATTCTTTTTCTTTATTAATAGAAATAATAAAAACAGTTTTTAATTTACTTTCAAATGTTTCTTTTCTTAGTTTTATTGCTTCTGTTATAACATCTAAACCAAAGGAAATACCGACTGCATAAAATTTCTTTTCCTTATCCTGCGTGAAATCGTTAATCATTCTGTCATACCTGCCACCTGCAGCTATTGAAGATTTAATTTCAGAATCAACTAAAAATGCTTCAAATACGGTTCCTGTGTAATAGTTTAAACCACGAGCTAATCTTAGACTAAATTCAAAGTTTCTCACGTTAAATTTCTTTAAATAATCAAATGTTTGTTCTAATTCTTTGTAGCCGTCTGTATCTTTAAATTCCTCTTTTAATTCTGAAAAGTTTAATTTTATATAAGAAAATATGTTTTCTATTGTTTTTGGATCTGTGAAGGTTCTTAATTCAGCTTTTATTATTTCTGAAGTAAATTTATCTATTTTATCCAAAATTAAAATTGTTTTTGTTAAATCCCCTAATTTAACTCCGGCTTTAATTAAAACATCATCCAATAGTTTTCTGTTGTTTATTAGTAATTTATATTTCAAATTTAATTCACTAAACACTTTATTTGTTAAGCTTAGGATTTCTGCATCTGCAACAACGGATTTTGAACCTATTGTGTCTACATCACATTGTATAAATTCCCTATATCTCCCTAATTTTATTGGACCGTCTCTCCATACGTTTCCAATCTGGTATCTTTTAAATGGAAGCTTTAATTGCCGATTCATTGAGATAAATCTTGCCAATGGAACTGTTAAATCATATCTTAACGCTAAATCCCTGTCACCTTGATCTTTTAGTTTAAATGTTTCTTTTAAAATTTCAGAACCACCTGCGTATTTTGAAGCTAAGACATCATATCTTTCTATTGCTGGCGTGTCTAAAGCATTGAAGCCAAATATTTCAAAGTTTTTCTTTAGGATAGAGATTAGATAGTCTCTAACTGATTTATCTTCCCCGAAAATATCCCTTGTTCCTTTTGGTAATGTTATATCTTCCATGTTTTATTTGTTATTTTTGTTATTTTTAATGATTTCCTAAACAAACTTAATCGCATATTTGATTGTTTCTATTTTGATACATATGTATTCTTTGGGATACAACCTAATCTGCTATTTTTTAATTAAATTGAGCAATTAGGCAGTTTTCCTTTGAATCTTTTTTGTTCTTCCTTGAAATGTTTTCTACACAGATAGCTCCATCCTTTGTTTTTTTGTTTTCCACCTGATTGGCTTGGATAAACTTCCCTATATGCTTTGTTTTTACATTCTCCTCTAAAATCGCATAATGGAAATCTTTTGCCATTAATCTTCTTATACTTGATGGTGCTCTTTTCAAAACTTGAATTTTTCTTTGTTGTTTTCATATCAAACCTGTTTTGTAAGCGGCCGCCGGGAATCGAACCCGGTTCCAGGGTGCCACAGACCCTAATAATAGCCAGTATACTACGGCCGCCATGTTGTTAAAGATGAATTTATTTAGGTTATAAAGATTTTTACAACTATTAAAAACAAAAGAATTACTCGTGATGAATATAATCAGCTCGTGTTTTCATGTTAAGGATTTAAGAATTTTGAAGTTTATAAAGGTTTTTAAACTGGATTTCTTTTAAATCTTTTAAGGGTCCGTAGCTCAACCTGGACAGAGTGGCGCCGTCCTAGCTTAGTGGGTTAAAGGCGTAGGCTGAGGGTTCAAAAGAGTTTTTTCTTTTGGAAAGAAAAACCTCGTAAAAAGAAAGAACATTGAAAGTCCCTTCGGACCCGATTTAACAAAATGACAACAAAAAACGAAATTGAAATAACTGCACCAGCGGGAAATTACGAATCCTTGATGGCTGCAATAGAATCAGGAGCAGATTCTGTGTATTTCGGAATAGAGCAATTAAATATGAGGGCCAAATCAACCAATAATTTTAAAATAAATGATCTGAGCAAAATAGCCAAGATATGTAAAGAAAATAAGGTTAATTCTTATTTGACATTAAACACAATAATGTATGATCATGATTTAAAATTTCTAAAATTGATATGTGATAAAGCTAAAAAATCAGGAATTAATGCTATAATCGCAAGTGATATTGCGGCAATTTCATATGCAAATTCTATTGGACTTAATGTTCATATTTCAACTCAGGCAAATATTAGTAATATAGAAGCTGTTAAATTTTATTCTAAATTTGCAGATACTGTTATTTTAGCAAGAGAATTAACATTAAAGCAGATAAAAACTATTGTTGATGAAATTAAAAAACAAAATATTAAAGGACCAAATAATGAACTAATTAAAGTTGAAATTTTTATTCATGGTGCCTTGTGTGTTGCAGTTGCAGGTAAATGCTACATGAGTTTGGCAACTTATAATGCATCTGCTAACAGAGGCGCATGTTTACAAAACTGCAGAAGAACTTATAGAGTAATAGATGAAGAGACAGGAGATGAATTAAAAATTGAAAACAAATATGTTATGTCCCCCAAGGATTTGTGCACAATAGGTTTTATTGATAAGATATTAGAAACTGGAGTTAAAATTTTAAAAATTGAGGGAAGAGCAAGAGCACCTGAATATGTTTCGAAAGTTGTTAAAGTATACAGGGAAGCTGTTGATAGTTATTTTGATAAAAGTTATACAAAAGATAAAATTGGAACATGGTTAAAAGAGCTTGAAAGTGTTTATAATCGTGGATTTTGGCAGGGGGGTTATTATCTAGGAAAGAAACTTGGAGAATGGAGTGGTGGTTATGGATCAAAGGCAACCAAGGAGAAGAGTTATGTTGGAAAAGTGATTAAATTTTATAAAAAAGTAAATATTGGGGAATTTTATTTAGAAGCAGGAAATATAAAAGTTGGAGATGAAATTTTGATTACAGGAACTACTACTGGTGTTGTTGAACTCAAAGTTGATAGTATTTTTTTGAATGATAAGCCAAGTATAATAGGGAATAAAGGAGATAAAATAACAATTCCAATTAAAAAGATATTAAGATCTAATGACAAAGTGTATGTTGTAAAAGAGGTTAAAAATGCCTAAAATAATGTTTTATAGGGAAAAATGTATAGGTTGTAATGTTTGTGTAGAAGAAGCTTCAAGATTCTGGGAGATTTCTGAAGAAGATGGAAAGTCTAATCTAAAAAATTCTGTTAAGAAGAAAAATTTTTATGTTTTGGAGATAGATCCTGTTGATAAAGAGGATAATTTGAAGGCTGTTGAAAATTGTCCTGTTGGAATTATTAAAATTACTGAATAAAAATCAATATAAATTACTTAATTAATTGTAATTGATGGATAAAAAGACTGCTTTAAAACAATTAAGATTATTAGATAAATATAGTAGTAAAATGCGGTTGGCAGCTGAAGGATGGGATAAACCTTGGAAGATATTAATAGCCACGATTTTATCTGCAAGAACAAGAGATGAGGTTACTATAAAAATATGCAAGGAATTGTTCTTAAAGTATTGGAATTTAGATAGACTAGCAAAAGCTAATTTGAAAGATGTTCAAAAAATAATAAAACCGATAAACTTCTATAAAAATAAATCTAAATCTGTTTTAAATTGTGCTAAACAATTGGTAACAAAACATAAAGGTAATGTTCCTGAAGATTTTGAAGATTTAATTGAATTATCCGGCGTGGGAAGAAAAACAGCCAATGTATACTTAAGTGAAATGGGTGGGAATTTTATAGGTGTGGATACTCATGTTTCTTACATTTCACAAAAATTAGGCTGGACAGTTAGCAATAAGCCACATAAAATTGAAGAAGATTTAAAGCAATTGTTCCCTAGAAAATATTGGAGAAGGATTAATCCTATTTTAGTAAGATTTGGTAAGACGTATATAAGCAGAAGGAAAAAATTAGAAGTTTTAGAAGAGATAAATGGGCTTTAAAACAGACTAGTAAGTTAAGGTCTTCAGGTTTTTGATTTTATCAAAATGCTTTTTATTTCTTGTTATTAGTGTTTCTTCATTAGCGATAACAATTGCACTAATCATAATATCCTCTAATTCGATTATTTCACCTTGTTGGGTTAAATTGGCTTCAATTTCACCTGCTAGGATAGCACTTTCTTTATTTAGGTTTAGGGCTATTAAAGAGGATAAAAAATTTAGAATCTTTTGTTTTTCTAGGTCTGGTTTATTACTAAGATATGCTCCTTTGACAAGCTCCATAATTGTGGGGGCGGCAACTGAAATAGCCTCATTTGCGATATCAATAGAGTCTTTTAATTTCTTAACTACTTCATTCCCTCTTAAAACATCAATTATAAAGGATGTATCTAAACATACCATTTAATTAAAGGCCTCCAGAATTTCTTTTGTTCTCTTAATGTGTAATCTGCTATGTTCTCCTCTTGATTTGCTTATGTTTTTTTCCAATTCATCGGCAAATTCTTTGGATAAAATACCGAAAAAATCATTTAATTTTATTTTACCAGTTACTCTTTTGATTACTTCTGAAAAGCTCTCATTTTTCTCCTTTAGAATAGCTAATCTTTCGTAAGCATCTTCAGTTATTGTAATTGTTTTTGTGGCCATATGTGTGTGTATGTGTATTTAATATATAAATTTTACTAAATCTATTGTCTTTATTTTAGTTACTTTTTAGTGGTTATAAAAGCGAAAGGTTTATATAGGCGTTATCATTACTACATAGTAAATGGCATAGGGCGGGGTTAAGATCATTCTATTAACAACACCTCCGAAAGTTGTTTTATGCTATTTGAGCTTAACCTCGTTCAAAAGCCATTTAAACCTTAAATTATTAATTTCTAAGATGAAATCAAGGTCTAAAGAAGATAAACTAAGAACGAATTCTTTGATAAATGCTTATCAAGTATCTGATTCTGAAGAAACAAAAATGGTAATATTAACAGAGTTATATGGTTTATGGGAAAAGGCAATATCTAACCTATCATGGTTTGTTCTGGGGAAAAATAAGCATAACTTAGAATGCATTGAAAGGTCTACAGGATTAACGTTTAGTGATATTAAACAAGAGGCTTTCTTTGGGTTTAAACAGGCTGTTGAAACTTATGACTCAAATAAAGCACGCTTTTTTACATATTTAGCAGGAGGGATTAGACATCATTTGCATTGTTATTTAAGCCAGATGAGAAGGGGAAATCATAATCTTCAGTTTTTTAGTAAATTTAGATATGCTGCTTTTGAACAAGAAAAAGGCGAAAAAGGCTTTGAACTCGATGATTTATGGCAAATACATTTAGATATTAATTCCTATCGAAATCTACTTAGGTTTAGAATAAAAAATAAAGGTAAATCATATGACTATGCTTTTTCAAAAAAAGCTTTTTCACAAAAATTATTATGTGCTTTAAATGCTGTAATGTTTCAAGAAACTATTTCGCTTGATGATATGGTAAGTAGAGGTATTGAACCAAAAGATAAACTCGTATGGAAACCTGGTCAGGCCTTAGAAGAAAAAGATCTTACAGTTAAATTGGAAAAGTTATTGTTAACCATATATAAATTTGGAGACAATGGCAGGGATAACAAGGTAAGACTAATTTTGACTGCTCGTTACGGATTAGATTTATTTTCTGATGAGATTATTGACTTGGGATTAGAGCCTGGAAGAGCGTATAAAAGAGCAGCTATTGGAAGAAGAATGGGCTTGACAAGGGAAAGGATTCGCCAGTTAAATAATAAAGGCTTAAATGGGTTAAGGAATGATGCAAGAATTAATGCCTTAAGAAATGTTATAGATGATTATTGGTTTGATAATATCACTGTTAAATCTTAAAAGTAAAACTTATTAAAGCGGGATTAATTAAATCACTGATGAAAAGAATAATCTCCTGGTGCGAATTTCCTGAAAGAGTAAATTTAACTAAACTTAAGTCTATATTGGATAAACTTAACTTAAAGATTGATGTTTATATTGCTTCTAAAGATTTAAAAGAATTTAATAGATTTAAAGAAAAATTTAATCGGATAAAACAAATAAAAGCAATTGGATGCTGGCCTGTTTTAAGCAAAGAGCAAGGCTATTGGTATTCTGGATTTACAGATGAGAAATATCTGAATAATCTTTTGGAATTTAAAGATTTAAAATTAAAGATTGATATTGAACCACCAATTGAACCTAAAAAATTTTCTTATTTTAATGTTATTTTGTGGTTTGTTAAATATTGCATTTTTAGTGAGTCTAAGAATAAGGATTTGTTGTCTGATGTTTTAAATAGATTAAACAAAGAAAATTTAATTATAAGCACTTTTCCATTGCCTAAATTTATTTTAAATAATTTAATTGATATCAAGGATTTAAGAAATTCAAATTTAAATCTGATGTATTATTCAAGTTTAATACCTAAAGTTTTAAGACCATTTTATAGATTTTATTTTAAATTTATTTTTAATAGTTATAAAAAACTTGCTAAAAAAGTATTTGTTGCTGTTGGTTTAATTGGAACTGGTGTATTTGGAAATGAACCTGTCTATAAGAATTTAAATGAATTTAAAAAGGATTTAGAATTTGTTAAAGAATTAAAAGTTAATTCTATTGTTATTTTTGAATTGAGCGGAATTTTAAAAAGAAAGGATTATGAAGAATGGTTTAATGTTATTTTAGATTGTGTATAATGTAGGATATAAAGGCTTTTAAATTCTCTTTTTAATATTAAGTTATGCCGACAGAATTAAGATATGGTCGTGGTGATATCAACAATATGAGACCTAATAATAGGTTTTGTGTTGAAGAACCAAAAGATGTTTTAGGACAGTTGTATAAAGATTTTCGAATACATCGTTATCGTGGAATTTTTAACCCTTTTTTTGATAAAAAACCACATGATCTTGAAGGGTTAGCTATTGTTGATGGAACACCCCCAAGAGGCACCACAATAACTGGAAAGCTTAGCGAGTATGAAGGTTGGTTAAATACTCTTAAATTAAAACCCACAATGTCTAAAAGTTTGATAGTGAATGGTTTAGCAGGCGTAATGCAAAAAGAATTAACTGACCAATTTACTAAAGTAAAAGGCAAACTTAGGAATTACCTTGAACTTAGCACGAGAGAAAGAAAAAGAAATATGAGCGAAGATGTTAGAGACTTTTATGAAATAAAGGTTGCTACTTTTAAAGAAATTGTTGAGGTAACCTTAGATATACAAGATCCAACTGAAGAGGATTTGAGGGATATTTTGGCAGGGAAAAATCCAAGAAAATAAACTGTAGCAAAAAGAAGAATGGTTTCATTTACTATTCGCAAAAGCTGGCAAGAAATTTTAAGTCAGCACAGCGGTGTGAGATTATCGGGATTAGAAATAGAAGAATCAACTGCTTAATCTTTCTCTTTTAAACTTTCTTCTATGATTTCAACAACATCCACAGCACCTGTTCCCTGTAGATTAACTCTTTCAAGAGATTTTTTTATTTCGTCAATTTTTGATAGGAATATTCTTAGACTTCCTGCAATATCATTTGAATCACCGACTTCTAAGTAATTTCTTAAAGTATAAACATTTAACAACTGCTCAACATGATTTCTTATTGGAAAGACAAGCATTGGCTTTTTGTAGACCATACATTCTGACATTGTTAGATTGCCTGCTAAGGAAATAACTCCTTTTGAAATTTTTAAGTATTCAAGATAGTTTTCCTTGAATTTATAATGCTCTCCAGGTATTGATATATCTGAACCAAAAAATATAAAGTTTTCATCAAGTTCTTTCCTTAGTCTGAATATCTCTTTTGCCAAATAAACACCATAATTGCTGCCGCCAAGCATAACTATTAAAGGCTTTTTTTTAATTTTGTGTTTTCTCATTAAATAATGCTCGGATGTTAATTCTTCCGGCAATAAACGAACTATTGGTTTTACATGATTAAATTTTCCTTCTGTTTTTGTGTAATAAGAGGCAATTATAATCTTGTTGGACAATGAATAAAGATAGTTAATGAATTTTACCTGTATATTTAATATGAGGCTTTTATTAGGATATTCTTTAAATTTTTCAGGATCAAAACCAAATATACTGATACATTTTTTACCTAATCTTTTTGCCATTAAACATCCAAGTATTTCAAAATCGTTTATGATAATATCAGGATTAAACTTTTTTAGTTCGGAATAAGCCTTAGACTGGGATATTGACCAATAAAAAGGAAGAAAAATATTTTTAATTAAGAATCTAAATAGTTTAAAACCGAATAATTTATCAGGAAATCTATAACCAAAGAATTTTACTGTTTTAAAGGCATCCTTAAAGTATTCATAAGAATGACCATAACCAAAAATCATTATGTCTGTTTTTGGATGTTCTTTTAATAATTCCCTTATAATAGCATGAACTCTTATTGAATCTCCATAGCCAAAACCCGTAACAAAAAATGCCAATTTCATTTTATTTTGTAAAACCTCTCTGCCAACCTTTTCTTTACGAAAGAAAACCTTGACGAAAAGAAAATTTTATTATAGTTATTTAGTGTTATCATTTTATTTTGTAAAACCTCTCTGCTAATAAGAACCTACGGTTCCGATACCCCCCCTCATTTTGTCTATGGTTCCTATTACCTCCCTTTCTTAGTTTTAAGCCATACTTAAATGCCCTGTATAAAACAGGTATAGTGTGGAGAAAAACAGATAATTTCTCTGTATGAAACATATCCATCATTTTCAGCTTTTTTGATAAATAATTTGTAATATCAACATAAATCATTGGATGTTTTTCATCAACAACAGACCAGACTTCATAACAATATATTTCTGCGTTAATATCTTTAACTAAATCCATTAGAAAGTTAAATGCAGCTCTGTGATCTGGATGGAGATCTAAACCAGTTGGAAGAAATATTTTTTCTGGTTTTTCCTTGTTAAGCAAGAATAATAATCTTGATCTTATTGCAGGTAATTCTTCATTTAAGTTTTGGTCATTTAATCTGCAAAAAATTGTTGTAAATTTAAATTTTTTAGATACTTTTAAAGCTTCTTTTTCTCTTCTTTGCATTACTATTTTTGATCTTAAATGAGGGTTTGATAACTGACCTTTCGACAATACTATTTTAATTACTTTATAGCCTTCCTTTATATATTTTAATGTTGTTCCGCCCATACCTATCTCTAAATCATCATTATGTGGACTGAATACTATAATTGTCTTTACCATTAAAGTTCTATAAGAATAACAATTTATAAAAGTTGTTAAGACGGTTTAAATCTGTCTATTAATGGATTTTCTTTGTATCTTAGTATGTTGGGGTTTTGTTTGAATCTTTTGTATAATCCAAGAACAATCTGTCCTAAGTCATAGAAATCATTTAATGCTCTTTTATGTATGAATTCGTGTGCAATGTTAACCCAGTAATCCCCATAATCTAAAGCGGTTGACATACCGATAACCAATACTACTTCAAGTTTTCCTTGTCTTAATAATTCTGAACAAATATCATCACCATAAGACTTATCTAAATTAGTATCTGAAACTATAATATCAACTTTTTGTTCTGTTACTATTCTTTCAATTCCTTCAGCATTAGTTACATGAATTATTTCGAAGCCTACATTTTGAAGACTTTTAATATAGACCTGAGCTTCTTCCTGATCATTTTCAGCTAATAGAACTATTGGCATGTTAGTTGGGTAAAAAGTGAGTTATTAAAATTTACGAAGATAATAGTAGTAATAAGGTAAGATTTTAATTTGTTTTGGTCATTGAATAAACTATGAGAATTTCAATAGAACAATTAAAAACATTTACTAAAAGATTTTTGAGAACCCTTGCGGATAATAAGATTACTGAAACTAAAAAATTACATGATAAAGTTGGGGAATGTTTTTTTGTTGTAAATTCTGATGATTATTTAATGAGTGAATATAGACCAACACCAGATGGAAGAGAATTAGTTGTTGGCTATTGTTTAAGAATGGCAAAATGTTGTATACTGTCTTTTAGAATTGGCTATGATAATAAATATTTTGTTATGCAGGCAAAGTGTTGTGTTAGTATTCCAGAATATAATTCATTTGGATTTGATAAGGATCTAAATATTAAACAGACTAAAAGAATAGATTATTTTACGGATTTGTCAATAATAAAAGGTGAATTGGAGAAAATACTGGAGATGTGAAATGGCAATTGATATACTTTATTTAAAATCTACAGCGAAGAATTTTTTAGATGTTTTGAATAGAGAAAGAATCAATTCTGTTGCTGATGTTGTTAGTAAATTAGGAGGTAGGTTTCCTGCCAAAGAACAACTTGAAGATTATGTAGAGATAAGATTAAGAGAATTTAGAAAGGATTTACCCCCCTCTTATAAATTAAGCTATGTTGCGCTTGGGAGAGGTATCCCTATTGAAGTTTCAATAAATAGAATATTAAAATATATACAATTTATTGTTAAGGCAAATAAACATGTTGACGGCTACGAATTATTTCCCTTACCTTATGTAGGTGATGGGGTAGGAAATCTAAGACAATCACAGAAGTTTAATTCAATAGATTTTGCAGTTGTTGAAAATGAACTGGAGAGACTATCAAAATTAGAAGATTTAGATGTGGGGTCTTAAAATGCTTTATACATTTTAAATTTGCGCAGAAATTAGTTTGTAGCATTTACATGCCAACGTAATAAACTTTAATGAGATATTTCTGTAAACCATCAGACCTTAAAACAAATTGTCAATTTCTTTCTGGCTTATATTCATTTTAAGTATTCTTCCCAGATATCATCCGATTTATTATCCCATATTTTCTTTAAAGTCTGTTCTGATGCTTTCTGTATATCCCTAAAATCGTCTTCTATTTTTTTAGAGAAACTATTAACTTTCTCTAATAATATCCTTCCCTTATCTTCTAATATCGCTAACTCGTCCACTGTCTTTATTCCTGTTTCGCCCCTAATAGAATTCGGAATTACAATTTGTCCTCTTTCAGATACTGTAATCGTTTTCATTATAAAAGTAAGTATTTTCTTACCTATAAAGACTTTGGTTTTTACTTTAGTTTGTAGTGTCCGGAAATTATTTCCCTTTAATCTTAATCTAAAGTATCATCCCTTTGATATGTGGCATTTTATTTTCTATAAATTCAATTATCTCTTTCTTGTTTTGGGCATTTAGAGTGGTTATAGTAATGTATGAAAGATTTAAATACTCTATAATTATTTGACTATAAAATGAAAGTTAAAGAGAATAAGTCAATACTATTGGAATATTTTGGAGATAACCCTCAAATAAGAGTATTGGACTTTTTAATAGATAATCACTTTTTTGACTATCCTTTGACAGGAATAGCGAGAGAAAGTAATGTTAGTTACAATTCATTATCTTCTTTCTTTGATGATTGGGTAAGGAAAGGAATTGTAACTAAAACAAGAAAGATAGGTAAATCTGGTTATTACAAGCTTAATCTTGAAAATTCTTTTGTAAAGAATATTATAAAATTAGATTGGAGTCTTACTAAAAAAAATTCACTTCCTGAGATAAAAGAAGAAGAGCTGTTGATATGAAATTTAAGATGGAAGAAAAAATGAAAGTGAAAAATTTAAAGACTTTAGAAAACATTAAACAAGCTTGGAGAGAAATTGCATTAGAGAAATATACAAAAATGAGAAGTGAGGACTTTCTTAAAGAAATTTCTAAATGGTAACTGCGCTGATTGTAAACTATCCGATTATTTACTATAAATCTTATCATGGTGATCAAAATCATCAAAATTTATTGTATTAGCACCTTTATCATATTGAAAAACAAGAATGAAATGACCCATATGAACTCGCTTTGAATCTTTCATATCGTATCTTAAATTTTTATAATGTTCAATATCGACCGAGCTTATTATTTCGTTAATTTTCTTTAAAAGCTGTTCATAAAGGAGTTTGTTCTTTTTGGCTAACTTTTTCATTATATCTTGAAGATGTTCGCTTATTTTCCAGTTATACATATTTCCTCTTTTTTAACTAGTAGTCTTTCTCAATTGATCTATAGAACTAAAGCTAACATACCTTCCTTTCCTTATCTTCTTAAGCTTTTCCAGATATTCTGGTCTGAGTTCAGGCTCATTCTCCTCTTCAATATACTTTTCCACAACAATTTGTATGGCTTCACCTTTATCCTTTAGATCATATTTAGCCTTAACTATATTTAACACCCTGTTTGTATTTTCATCAAGTTCTACTAATGCTTGGACCATGTTATTCTGCCTTAGTTTTAATAAGTTAGACTTATTTATATATCTTTCGGTGCTCTAGATTTTTCTATCCTAAAATACATAGACAAAAGATTAAGTGCGCTGACGGGGATTTGAACCCCGGTCCTTGACTTTCTTCTTGTTTAATGGAAG